>DATDHP010000085.1:0-1522 GCA_036521515.1 Vicinamibacterales bacterium | reverse complement strand
CAGACGCCGGCGACGGTGTGGGGCGCGGAGTCGGTGCTGATCGACGAAATCAGCCGCTGCAAGCCGGAGCACCAGAATCGCCTCTTCTCGCTCGTCCACGAACGGCGCCTGCAGGGCATCGCCCTGGCGAAGCTGCGGTACCGCCAGTCGCGGCCCAAAAATAATTTGACAGTGAATGTATAAATACTGTAAGAATCTTCTGTGGGCGACGGCAGCTATACCGTTGAGGACCTCGAACGGCTGCTCGGCATCCGGCCGCGGACGGTCCACTACTGGTCGTCGGAGGGCCTCTTCGAAGGGCCGGGCGCGGGCCGTGGCACTCGCTACACCGACGAACACCTGGCGAAGCTGTTTCTGATTCAGAAGCTGCGTGAAGAGGGTCGCCCGATTGCGGAGATCAAGACCGCGATCAAGCGTCTGCCGCGGGACGCGTGGACGGCGGTCGCCCAGCAGGCGAAGGCGGAACCGCCAAAGGGAGAGGTCAACGCCAAGGATTTGATCGCGCAGTGGCTGTCGGAGGGGGCGGGTTCTGACTCTGCGTCACTGTCACCGTGGCGCGGCGCGCCCGCTGTCTGGGAGGCGCTTCCCCGAGCGTTGAGCGTCTCCCGGAGCGACGCGCAGCTGCGGCCGTGGACGCGCATCCCGCTCGCGCCCGACGTCGAACTGCACGTGCAGGAACCGCTGTCACCGGCCTCGCACCAACTCGTACGGGACCTCATGGCGCTCGCGCAGCGCCCGCGCAGAAAGGACACGTGATGACGTTGACCCTTCGGACGGATCGCCCCCTGGTTCGCGCCGCTGCCCGCAGCACACGCTATCTCCATATCGCCTTCGCCGCACCCGTGGTGCCGTCCAGGGCCGATCGCCGCCCGCTGAGCGTCGCCTTCGTGCTGGACCGCTCGGGCTCGATGGGCGGCGCGAAGATCCGCCTGGCGCGGCAGGCGGTGGATGCGGCGGTTCGCCTGCTCACGCCGGACGACCTGTTCTCGATCGTCGTCTACGACGATCGGGTGGACGTGCTGGTCGCCGCGACGCAGGCCACGGCCGAGGCGCGCCGTCTGGCCCTGGATCGGCTGGCCGCGATCGACGCCCGCGGCGCCACGGACCTGCACACCGGATGGTTGCGCGGCTGCGAGCAGGTGGCCGACAGCGCCTCTCCCGACACCATCGCCCGCTGCATCCTCCTCAGTGACGGCCTCGCCAATCACGGCATGACCGATCGGGAGGTGCTGGCCACGCGCGCGGCACAGCTCCGCTCCACGCACGTCGTCACGTCCACGCTCGGCGTGGGCGCCGACTTCGACGAGCGGCTGATGAAAGCGATGGCGTCGTCGGGTGGCGGAAACTTCTATTACGTGGAGCAGCCGCAGCAGATCGAGGATGTGCTGACCAGCGAGCTGGGCGAGGCGCTCGAGGTCGTCGCCCGCCGCGCACGGGTCGACATCGATCTTCCGGCGGGCGTGGAGGCCGAGCTGATGCACGACTTCCGGGCGGAGCTCGACGGACGCCGCCTGCGGATCCA
>DATDHP010000084.1:0-3025 GCA_036521515.1 Vicinamibacterales bacterium | reverse complement strand
AAGGGTATCGGATAGCCGGGATCACGAACCACAGAGGCACAGAGACACAGAAAAATCTCTGAGCCTCTGTGTCTCTGTGGTTTGTGATCTGTGGTTGTCGCCGCCTCAATTCGTTCCAAGCGTCTGAACTCGCCGTCCCGCGATCCAGACGGAGCTGATCCGCCGCGTGTTCCTGATGTCCTGGAGCGGGTTGGCGTCGAGGACCAGCAGGTCGGCGGCCTTGCCCGCGGCGATCATGCCGACGTGATCGAGCTTCGCGACGGTCGCCGCGTTACCGGTCGCCGCGACGAGCGCCTGCATCGGCGTCAGGCCGGCCTTCACCATCATCTCGAGCTCGACGTGCTCGAAGTAGCCCTGCCACCGCCCCGGGTTCAACGCTGTCCCGCTGTCGGTGCCCATGGCAATCGTGACGCCCGCATCCTGCAGGGTCTTCAGGTTCTCGCTCGCCTGCACGAGCGCCTGCTTGATCGCCTGCGCCGCCTTGTTGGTGCGGACCTTCTCCTGGGCCGCCGGGTTGCTCAACCCCGGCACCTGCTCGCCATAGACCGAGATGCCACGCTGGAAGAACGGCTCCATGAAGAACGCTGGCGTCGATTCGTAGACGAATACGGACACCTCGCGTGTCAGCGTCGGAACGTAGCCGATATCCCGCCGCCTCATCTCGGCGATGAATGCCTGGTCGACATCGCGGTCGCGGACACTGTGCGCGATGATGTCGACGCCGCCGGCCAGCGCGTCCTTGGCTTCCTGCAAATAGAAGATGTGCGCCGCCACTCTCAGCCCGCGTCTGTGCGCCTGATCGATGATGGCGTTCCCCGTCTCGACGCTGATGCCGTCCGGCGGGCCGTCGTAGTGCATCTTGACGAGATCCACTTTCAGATCGGCCAACCGATCCACGGCGCTGCGCGCCTCCTGCGCCGTCCGCAACCGCCGCACGCTCCCGCCGGTGGTGTAGATCCGCGTGCGGTCCGGGGCCGCCGTGCTCTGCTCGTCGCGCAGCCTGATGGCGTCGCGCTCGTCGGCAGGCAATTGATCGAGGCTGACGACGGTCGTCACGCCGTACGAGGCATACAGCCGAAGGCGACGAATCAGATCGTCACGCACCGACAGGTTGTTCTCCGATCCCTTCTGGACGTGGCCGTGCACGTTGATGAAGCCGGGGACGATGGTCTTGCCCGACATGTCGACTCGTGTCGCCCCCAGCGGGACCTGAACGGAAGATCCGGCGCCCACGGCAGTGATCTTCCCGCCGCTGATGAGAATCGTGGCCTGCTCGAGCGGCGTGCGGCCGGTGCCGTCGATGACGCGGGCGTTGGCGAGCGCGGTGACGCCACCTGCGGCAGGCGCCTGCGCGCTTGACGGCTGGAAGGCGACGTCGGCAACCAGCAGCACGAACGCAAGGAAGATGATCGCCCGACGCATGGAAGAACCTCCTGCTTGGAACATTATTGATTGATGATTCTCGATTATCGGTTCGACTCTCGATTGTTGATTCTTGATTTGTTGATTGCCGTTCGCAATCACCAATCAACAAGCAAGAATCAAGAATCAAATCAAGAATCAAGAATCACGAATCACAAATGGTCTAATGTCCGAGCGTCGGCATGATGAACGCCGACGACACCACGTCACCCTTCGGCCAGCGGCTGGTGACCGCCTTCGTGCGCGTGTAGAAGGCGATGCCTTCCATGCCGTGCACGTGGAGGTCGCCAAACAGTGACTGCTTCCAGCCGCCGAAGGAATAGAACGCCATCGGCACCGGAATCGGCACGTTGATGCCCACCATGCCCACCTCGATCTGCTCTTCGAAGCGGCGGGCAGCGCCGCCCGAGTTCGTGAACAGGGCCGTACCGTTGCCGTACGGGTTCTTGTTGATGAGATCGATGGCCTCGTCCAGCGTGCTGGCGCGAACGACCACGAGGACGGGTCCGAAGATCTCGTCCTTGTAGATCGTCATCTCGGGCGTGACGTGGTCGAACAGCGTCGGCCCGAGGAAGAAACCACCTTCGCAGCCAGGCACTCTCAGTCCGCGCCCGTCGACAACGAGGCGCGCGCCCTCGCTGACGCCGGTATCGATGTAGCCCTTCACCTTGTCGCGGTGCGCGCCCGTGACGAGCGGTCCCATGTCCATGTTGTCGCGGGAGCCGGGACCAACCTTCAGCGTCTTCGCTTTCTCCGCCAGCGTCGCCACGAGCCGGTCGCCCGCGTCGCCCACGGCCACGACCGCCGAGATCGCCATGCACCGCTCGCCGGCCGATCCGTATGCCGCGCCTACCAGCGCGTCTGCCGTGAACTCCAGGTCCGCGTCGGGCAGCACCACCGCGTGATTCTTGGCCCCACCGAGCGCCTGCACGCGCTTTCCTGCCGCGGCGGCAGTCGAATAGATGTACTTCGCGATGGGCGTCGAGCCGACAAAGGACACGGCCTGGACGGCCGGGTGCTGGAGAATCGCGTCGACGGCGTCCTTGTCGCCGTGGATGACGTTGAAGACGCCCTCGGGCAGACCCGCTTCCTCGAGCAACTCCGCGATCATGATGCTCGCCGACGGATCCTTTTCCGATGGCTTCAGGATGAACGTGTTCCCGCACAGGAGGGCGACGGGGAACATCCACATCGGCACCATCGCCGGGAAGTTGAACGGCGTGATGCCCGCGCAAACGCCAACCGCCTCCAGCCTCGAATGAGCGTCCACGCCGCGCCCGACTGATTCCGAATGTGCGCCCTTCAGGAGGTGCGGCCCGCCGGCGGCGAATTCGACCACCTCGATCCCACGCTGCACTTCGCCCATGGCGTCGAGGAATACCTTGCCGTGCTCCTCGCTGATCACCGTCGCGATCTTCTTCTGGTCGCGCTCCATGAGCTCCCGGAACCGCGCCAGAATCCGGGCGCGCCGCAGCGGTGGCGTGGCGCGCCACGCGGGGAAGGCCGCCCTGGCGGCGGCGACGGCGGCGTCGACGTCGCGTGCGTCGGCGAACGGCACGACGCGCACGACCTGCCCGGTCGCGGCGTTGGTGACTTCGCCGCG
>DATDHP010000083.1:0-19629 GCA_036521515.1 Vicinamibacterales bacterium | reverse complement strand
CTCGCCATGTCCGGATCGCTGCAGACCGAAGAAGATCGCCTAGACATCTCCTAAGGCCTGAGTCGTGACAGATGAAGCAAGCTTCTGATCGTTGGCCTTAGGATCTGTCTTAGGCGCGGGCGCCACGGCGCCCGCGCATCTAGTAGCGAAGATCCGCCGATCCACTCGTCGGTTTGAGGCGGAGCTTCGCTACTTCTTCAGGAACAGACTCTTCGGGATCTTCGCGGCGACCAGTTGGGTGAGGTCGACCACTTCCGCGATGTGAAAGTCGACGGCGATGCTCGCGAGCGAGAACGCCTCGTCGCGCGCGAGGCCCTTCTCGTGAACCAGGAAATTCACCGCCGCGAGCGTTGCGAGACGCATGGCGCGATCGAGGTCGAGGTCAACGCCCATGAGGACGTAATGCGTGGGCGTCTCCGCACGCGGACCCGGAATCGACGTGCCCTTGTGCAGCATGAAGCGGAACACGCCGGTGACCGACTGCTCGAGCGCGTTGCCGCTGACCTCGCCGTGGCCCTGCGCGCCGTGCGGGTCGCCGACGTAGAACAGCGCGCCCTTGTGGAACACCGGTAGATACAGCGTGCTGCCGGCGGTCAGATCTTTCAGATCCATGTTGCCGCCGTACGGACCGGGCGGTGTCGAACTCTGCACGCCGGCGATCGTCACGCCTGGCTCACCCACGATCGGCGCCCGAGGGGCCACGGCCATGATGCCCATGAACGGCGCCACCGGGACATGAATGGTGTCCGAGAACAACACCACCTGGCGGCCGTTGACCGTGCCGGTTCGGAGAAGACGCCGCGTGGCTGATGGCACGTCGAGTCCCGCATCGCCCTGGCGCGTACCTGGATAGTTCCTGCCGAACACGCCGCTCATTGGCCCTGTGGTGTTGACGCCGTATGGCACGCGCGTGGTCAGTTCGAGAATCTGCACCTCGAGCATGTCGCCAGGTTCGGCGCCGGCGATCGCGACCGGTCCGGTTAGAACGTGCGCGCCGCCCCGCCCTTCCCTCGGGCGGCTGCCGCGACTCGCCCAGAAGTCGCGAACGTCCTGCAGAATCTCGTCGGGCTCGACGCCGAACTTCGGAAGAAACGTCACCGGGTCTTCATCCTGCGTCGAACCGTGATGCGATATCGTGTCGATGCGTACGGTCTGGCCGGACTGGATGGTCAAAACAGGCGGCGCATCAATCGGGATCCACCCCCATGTGACGTTTTCGGGCCGCGCGGGCAGCACGTGGTCGGCGACCGCGCCCGACGTCTCTCGCCGCGGGCTACATCCAGCGGCCACCAGCAGGAATGGCAGCACGATCGCCACGAGCGGTGCCGTCAAGACTTGCTGTTGAAGACGTGTTGCAGCGTGAGCCCGCATCACTTCCTCCGTTCGTGCGGGATAATACCCTGCCTTCGGTGTTGGGCCCTGCCCACCCACAGGCGGCTGAATTGCGACAATCACCCGCAATGTAGACCCTGCCCTGTTCAAGCGTGTCCTGCCGCGCGCGTGCGACGGATCGCGCTCGCGCTGCTGCTGTATGGCGTTCGCTGGACCGCTATGCGGCCCGGAACGCGAATGTCGTACTCGTTGCGTCCGACCGCATAGCGGTCCTAGCCGCGCGGAGCGCGGCCAGAGATACTGGCAACCAGCCGAGGGCTCTGCCGGGATATCAAGGGCAGAGCCCTTGGCTGGTTGGGTGTATCGGAAGCGATAGGGGTGTTCGGCGGGGATTATGCGCCGGCAGGCGCCCTTATAGCGGGCGCCCTGCCGGCCGCCCTTCTTCCGGGCCGCTCTATCTCGAGCGTCGGGCTGCCCGGTTGAAGGTTTCTACTTAGTGACAACGTGTCGGCGAGAGAGATCGAACAGTAATCGGGCCAGACCCCGGTGATGACCCGTGTCAATGCGTTGAGTCGCCCGATTCGCTGGCGCCTGACCCCATTTCGGCTCCGGTCTCCTTACTGGGGTCAGACCCCAGTAACGGGTCGCAGCGGGGTCAGACCGGGGTGGGAGGCCCCGTACACGGCGCATCAGGGCTGGGTGGATGGCCCAGAGGTCTCCACCCGTTCTGCCAGGCAGGCGTAAAAGCGGTCCATCGTCATGCGGGCCACGCCTTCGAGCAGGCGTTGACCCACGCGCGCAATCATGCCGCCGACTTCTGCGTCCGCCTCGATCTGCACAGTCGTGCGGGCGCCGTCGGGAACCAGCGTCACCTGCGCCTGGCCGTTGACGAACCCCGGCCGGCCGGACCCGTCGACGACCAGCCGGTACGAGTGCGGGGGATTTTTGTCCTGGAGCGCGATGGTGCCCTTGAAATTCCCTGAGATCGCGGCGACGGCAACCGCGAGCTCGGCCTCGTAGCGGTCGTTTCCGAGCGGCTTCAGTCCCTTCGCGCCGGGAAGACAACCGCCGATACGCTCGGTGTCCATGAGCAGCGCCCACACCGTGTCCACGGGCGCGTTGAAGACGTACGTGGCGCTAAGGTGCATGGCCGGAGGGGAGGGCGCGCAGATGGCGGGCCAGGTCCTCGAGGCTCGCCAGGTTGTGCGCGGGCAGAAAATCGTCCACGTGCTGCAGCGCCGCCTGCATTCCGCGCGTCAGCGGCTCGTAGCGTGCGCTTCCAAGCAGCGGGTTGAGCCACACGAGCCGCCGGCAGCGACGGCGCACGCGCGCGAGCTCGCGGGCAAGCAGCGCAGGGTCTCCGCGATCCCAGCCATCGGAAACGATCAGCACCACCGGACCGTTGCGCATCACGCGGCGCGCCCAGTGCATGTTGAAGGCGCGGAGCGCCTCGCCGATCCGCGTGCCGCCACCCCAGTCCTGAAGGCGCGCGACCAGGCGCGAGAGGCCCTTGTCGGCCCCTGGCGTCGCCAGCGAGCGCGTCACCCGCGTGAGTCTCGTCGCGAAGACGAAGCTCTCCACGTGGCGCGCGCCATGCGCGAGACCGTAGGCGAAGTGGAGCAGGACGCGACTGTAGCGCTCCATGGAGCCGCTCACGTCGCCGAGGAGCACGAGGGGGCGCGGCGCCTCGCGCCGGCGACGGCGCGGCAGCTCGAGCAGATCGCCGCCGCGCATCAGGTTCCGCCGGGCAAGGCGACGGAGATCCAGGGCGCTGCCGCGGGCGGCCTCCCATCGTCTCGTGCGGCGGACGCCCAGATGCCAGGGCAACGACGCCAGCATCGTCTGCGCCCGCGCCAGTTCCGCGTCGGTGAACTCGGAGAAATCCTTCGTACGAGAGATCTCCGCGGCGCTGTACGCCCCGACAACCAGTGAGCTTTCAGACGGGCTGCCGCTCCGCGCGTCGCCTTCGAGCCTGACCGGCGTGCCCGCCGACGGACGCGCCACGACGCGCGGACGCTCTCCGAGCGAGAAGAGCGGAAGGCCGGACAATGTGGCTGGCCGCAAACGAAAGAACAGATCGAATGCCGCATCGAACCTCGCGAGATCCTCGTGGCGATGCACGAGCAGCGACCGCAGAGCCGTCCTGACATCGCTCTTCCGCCCGATGTCGATCAGCGTCAAGGCGTGAGCGGCATCGAGCATCCGGCCGTGATGCACGTCCAGACCGGCTCGACGAAGGACGCGCCCGAACAGGAACACATTCGCGAGCAAATCGTTCACGCTTCTACGTTCTGCCTTCTCGGTTCGACTTCATCGTTCACCCCCCGGCCTGCGTGGCGCCGCGGTTCAGGGCCCGGCTGAGCATCACCCTGGCGCGTTCGCCGCGTACGGCGTCGATGTCTTCCTGGTTCTTCAGCAGGATGCCGAGCGTCTCGTCCACTGTTTCCGGGTCCAGCTCGTCACGATTGAGCGCGACCAGCGCGGCGGCCCAGTCGAGCGTCTCGGAGACACCGGCAGCCTTGTACAGCTCCGCGGTGCGCAGCTCCTGCACGAAGGCGGTCACCTGCTCGGCCAGGCGCGCCGATGCACCAGGGACTTTTTCCGCCACGATGCGCCGTTCCTTGGCGAAATCGGGGTAATCGATCCACGCATACAGGCACCGGCGCTTGAGGGCGTCGTGGACCTCGCGCGTGCGGTTCGAGGTGATGACGACCACCGGCGGCTCCGACGCGCGAATCGTGCCGAGCTCGGGGATGGTGACCTGGAAGTCGGACAGCAGCTCGAGCAGGTATCCTTCGAACTCCTCGTCTGCACGGTCGATCTCGTCGATGAGCAGGACCGGAGGCCGCTCGCGCGGCTCGAGCGCGCGGAGCAGCGGCCGCTTGATCAGGAACGCCTCAGTGAACAGCTCGCGCGTGGCGGCGGCGCGATCCATCGCGTGGGCCGCCTCGAGCATCCTGATTTCGAGGATTTGGCGCGGATAGTTCCACTCGTAGACCGCGTGATTGATATCGAGCCCCTCGTAGCATTGCAGCCGGATCAGCTCGGTCTGGAGCGCGGCGGCGAGGACCTTCGCAACCTCCGTCTTGCCGACACCTGCTTCGCCCTCGAGGAACAAGGGCCGCTTCAGCCGGAGGGCGAGGTAAATGGACAACGCCAGCCCCCGGTCGGCCACGTACTTCTGCTCGCCGAGAGCGTGCGCGACTTCGTCCACAGACGAGGGAATCGACATCCGTCGTTTCTTCCGGCTAAAGCCGGAAGCCACAGCTGGCGGGTGTGGCTTCCGCCTTCAGGCGGAAGATCATGCCAGCCCCGCTCGTGCCACCGCTGCGGCAACGGCGCGCTTGATGTACACCGGCGCGACGGCGGCGCGGTACTCGGCGGACGCGTAAAGATCGCCGGTGACGTCTCCGCCCAGATCCGCCGCGACTGCGGCAGCTGCCTTGGCTATCCTGGCCGCGTCGGCGCTGCCCCCGACGAGCGCCTGCTCCACCGACGGCACGCGGCGGGCGTGCGGCAGGAGGCCACCCAACGCCACGCGGGCGCCGGTGCAGATCCCGTTCCCGATCGTCACGCGCGCCGCCGCCCCGACGACAGCATAGCGCGACGCGGGATGCGAGAACTTCACGTACGCCGAGCCCTGCCCGGCCCCGGCGATGGGGACGCGCACCGCCAGCAGGATCTCGCGATCCTCGAGCGCCGTGGTCATGATGCCCGTAAAGAAGTCGTCGGCCCCGATGGTGCGCTCCCCGTTCGGCCCGAGGGCGACGAACGTGGCAGCGAGCGCCACGAGCACAGCAGGCAGGTCCGACGCCGGATCGGCGTGCGCCACGTTGCCGCCAATCGTCCCGCGGTTCCTGACCGCGGGATCGCCCACGACCGCCGCCGCTTCGGCCAACGCGGCGGCCGACTTCTTCAGTTCCGTCGAGGCGGCGAGCTCCGCGTGCGTGGTCAGCGACCCGATGCGGATGGCGTTTCCTTCCTGCGCGATGCCGCGCAGTTCCGGAATCCTGCCGATGTCGACGACGGCCGACGGCGCAGCGAGCCGCAGCTTGAGCAGCGGGACGAGGCTGTGCCCCCCGGCCAGCAGCTTCGCACCTGGATTCTGCTGCAGCAGCTGCTGCGCGTCGCGAACCGTGCGTGCGCGGTGATAGTCGAACTCGACCGGGTACATGTCACGCCCCCTTCCGTGCATCCGCGATGGCACGCCACACGCGTTCCGGCGTGAGCGGCATCCGGACCGACTGGACGCCAAACGGCTCGAGCGCGTCGATAACCGCGTTGTACACGGTAGACGTCGACGCGATCGTGCCCGCCTCACCGATGCCCTTCACGCCGAGCGGATGGTGCGGTGACGGCGTCACCGTCGACAGCACTTCAATCTCGGAAAGCAGGTCCGCCCGTGGGATGGCGTAGTCGGCCAGCGTCCCGGTCAGCAGCTGGCCGTTGCTCTCGTACACCGCTTCCTCCCACAGCGCCTGGCCGATACCCTGGACGATCCCGCCATGCACCTGGCCTTCGACGATGACCGGGTTGATCTGCGGGCCGCAGTCGTCGCACGCGACATACCGCTTCAATTCGACGTGGCCCGTTTCGGGATCGACCTCGACGACCGCCACGTGCGCACCGAACGGAAAGGTGAAGTTCGGCGGGTCGTAGAAGCTCGACGCCTCGAGCCCGGCTTCCATGCCGGCCGGCATGTTCCAGGCGACATTGGCCATCAGCGCGATGTCCTGGATGGTCTTGTGCTTGTCCGGGAAGCCCTTGACGAAGAACCTGCCGTCGGCGTAGTCGATGTCCTCGACGGCCGCCTCGAGCAGGTGCGCCGCCAGCAGCTTCGCCTTGTCCTTGATCTTGCGCGTCGCGACGGCCAGCGCGGCGCCGCCGACCGCGGTCGTGCGGCTGCCGTACGTTCCCCAGCCCATCGGCGTGTTCTCGGTGTCGCCGTGAATCACGCGGACGTCGTTGACGGCCACACCGAGCTCGTCGGCCACGATCTGCGCGAAGGTGGTCTCCTCGCCCTGGCCGTGCGGCGACGTGCCAATGAATACGTGAGCCTTGCCGCTCGGATGGAAACGAACGATGGCGCTCTCCCACAGGCCGCCCTGGAAACCGATCGCCCCCGCGACCTGCGACGGACCGAGACCGCAGATCTCCACGTAGGTGACGACACCGATTCCGAGATAGCGGCCCGTGGCGCGCGCTGCGGCCTGCTCTTCGCGCAGGCGGTCGTAACCGACGTGCGCGAGCGCCTTGTCGAGCGCTCCCTGATAGTTGCCGCTGTCGTATGTCAGGCCGGTCACGACATTGTGCCCGTTGTTGAACGCCGGCAGCAGGTTGCGGCGGCGAACCTCGACGGGATCGATCCTGGTCGCGTCGGCGAGCAGGTCTATCATCCGTTCGAGCATGAAGGTCGCTTCGGGGCGTCCCGCACCGCGGTAGGCCTCGACCGGCGTTGTGTTCGTGTAGACGCCGTACACGTCTTCCTTCACCGCCGGCACGGCGTACGGCCCCGAGAGCATGAGTCCGTGGAGGATGGTGGGAATCCCGGGCGCCGCCGTCGAGAGGTACGCGCCCATCCCGGCCCAGACGGTGCAGCGCAGCCCCAGGATCTTCCCGTCCTTGGTCGCCGCGAGCTCCACGTCCTGGACGTGATCGCGGCCATGCGTCGTGGACTGGTAGTTCTCGGTCCGCGTCTCGATCCACTTCACCGGACGCCCGAGCTTCATCGAGCAGAAGACGGTGGCGAAGTCGCCTTGGATCTGCGGAATCTTGCTGCCGAATCCGCCGCCGACTTCGGGCGCGATGACGCGGAGCCGGTCTTCGGGCACGCCCGTCACGAGCGACATGATGAAGCGGACGATGTGCGGGTTCTGCGTCGTGTTCCACACCGTGAGCTCGCCGGTTGCCGGCGAGAACTGCGCCACCGCGCCGCGCGGCTCGATCGCGGTCGGAATCAACCGCTGCTGGATAATCCGTTCGCGAACGACGACCTCGGCCTTGCTGAAGGCCGCGTCGATGTCGCCGCCGGCGACGGTCCAGTGGAACGCCTGGTTGCCCGGTGCCTCGGGATGAAGCTGCGGCGCCCCGGGTTCGGTCGCGGCACGCGGATCCACGACCGACGGCAGCGCCCCGTAGTCGACGTCGATCAGATCGACCGCGTCGTGGGCCTGGTACGGAGACTCGGCGACAACGATGGCGACGGCGTCGCCCACGTAGCGCACGACGTCCTTGGCCAGGACGTAATACGGCGTGGTCTTCAACCCCGCATTCGGCAGGAGCCATGCACACGGGATCGGCTGCAGGGCGCTGTTGACATCCGCCCCCGTGAACACGGCCACCACACCAGGCGCGGCTTTCGCCGCCGAAGTGTCAATGCTCACGATGCGCGCATGGCCGTGGGGGCTGCGGAGAATCGCGGCGTGCAGCATCCCAGGCAGCGTGAAGTCGGCTGTATATCTGGCCGTGCCGGTCAGCAGCCGCGGATCCTCGCGCCGGCGGATACCGGAGCCGAAGACGCGGGCCGGTGCGGAGGTGGTGGTCGTCGTCATCGGGCGCCTCCGATCTGCTGGGCGACACGCGGGTCCGCCGCGGCCGCTTCGACGGTGCGAACGATGTTCTGGTACCCCGTGCAGCGGCACAGGTTGCCTTCGAGGCCGTGACGGATCTGGGCGACAGACGGACTGGGGTTCGTGCGGAGGATCTCGCGCGCCGCGAACACCATACCGGGCGTGCAGAAGCCGCACTGGAGCCCGTGGCGCGCCCAGAACGCTTCCTGCAATGCGGTCAGCTGGCCATCCTGGGCAAGCCCTTCAATCGTCGTGACACTGCACCCGTCCGCCTGCGCGGCCAGGGTGGTACAGGATTTCACGGCCACGCCATCGAGCAGCACGGTGCATGCGCCGCACTGGCTCGTGTCGCATCCGATCTTCGTACCTGTCAGTCCGGCGGCGTCGCGAAGGAAGTGCACGAGCAGCAGGCGCGGTTCGACCTCCCGCGTCTCGGCGCGACCGTTGATGCTCATCGTAACGGACACCTTCATGGGTCCCTCCCGGTACGGTCAGGCGTGAATCTGCGCTGTCGGTAAGAAACGCCGGAAGTTATCTGTTTAAGGCAGACGTGTCAACGGGGAGATCTTCCGGCTGAAGCCGGAAGCCACAAGGTGTTCGAGCGCGGTGGAAGTCAGATGTGGCTTCCGGCTTCAGCCGGAAGATCAGCGGATAAAGGTGAACTTGGCTTGAGCGGAGGTTCCGCTGCCCCACGGCCAGAGGATGGAGCCGTTGGTCGGGCGCGCGACGGCGCTGACGCGCACGTAGTAATCGCGGTTCGGCAGCAGCAGCGTCGTCCGGAAGAGCGGCAGCTGCTTGAACGACGTCATCCACTGCCTGACCACCGCCTGGTCATCCGTCACCTGCGACTGCTCCACCCGGCCGTCAATCATCCGGACAATCGTGTGGCGCCGCGTGAGGTTGTCGTACTCGACGCTGGTGGTCACGACCGAGGAGCCGATCGAACGATCGGCCCAGACCGGCACATCGAGACGCAAGTCGACGGTGTACGTGAAGGTCGTCTTCAGCCCGCTGAGGATCGCCGCCCGGACGTCCTCCGAGAAGCCATCGGTCAGCTCGAACGTCACGAGCACCCGCTCGTCACGGACGAGAGGAAAGATCCTGAGGGCCTGCTGAGCCTGAAGCGTAACGGCGGCAACGAGGAAAGCGAGTGCGAACCAGAATTTCCGCCGCCTTACGGCAGAGGCCACAGGATTGGGACATCCCGGGTGTGCAGAAACGGAACGCATTGAGTCGGCCGCCCCACTGTAGCACACGTTTCTGTCGAGCTGATGCTACTATTTGGCAGAGGTCGCGCGCCGAGATCACCGTGCTCACGATCAGGACCTTGACTGTCGTGCTGGTGCTGTCTCTGTTCTTCGGGCATCAGCCCGCGGCGCAGGGGCTGACCTTTGCGCTCTTCGAGCGATATGTCGACGCCCTGCGGCAACAGGCCGGGATTCCGGGCCTGGCTCTCGCCATCGTCCGTGACGGCCGGCTTGTCGACGACTGGCTGAAAGGCTACGGCGTGGCAAATGTCACCGGCGCAGTTTCCGTGCTTCCCGACACGCCGTTTGCCCTCGCCGATCTCTCACAAACCATTGCCGCCACCTTGATACTCCGGCACTGCATCGACCGCGGTTATGCTGAGCTGAGCGATCAGGTGCGCCGGTGGTCGCCGGGATTTCCCGAAGCGGCAACCACGTTCGCCCAGCTCCTCTCGCACAACAGGACCGATGGTTACCGCTTCGACCGCAATCGATATGCATGGCTCACGGCAGCGGCCGAGGAATGCAGCGACCAGCCGTACGCGCGGCTCGTGTACGACGACATCATGACCGGACTGGCCATGACGTCCCCGGTTCCAGGCGGGGACGTCAGAACGAACGGCTCCCAGGTACGGCAGATGTTTCCGATCCCTACTATTCGCGGGTTCATGTCCACGCTGGATCGCATGGCGACTCCCTACCGCGTGGACAGCAGCCGCCGCGCAACGCCTTCCGACTACCAGGTGCCCAGGCTGGATGCGGCGAACGGTTTCGTGGCGTCCGTGCGGGATATCGCCCACTTCGAAGCCGCGCTCGACGGTACCTTTCTGTTGAACCGTACAACACGAGAGCTGGCGTGGCAGCGCCGCTTCGGCGGCCCCATGGGCTACGGCTGGTTCGTGCAGCAGGTGAATGGGAAGAAGGTCGTGTGGCACTTCGGGCTCGAGCCCAACGCCTTTTCGTCGCTCGTCATCAAGGTGCCAACCGAGGGCCTCACCTTGATTCTTCTCGCCAACAGCGACGGGCTGACCGCGCCATTCAGGCGGGACCTCGAGAGCGGCGACGTGACGGTCTCGCCGTTTGCCAGGATCTTCTTCTCGCTGCTTGGGTAGCCGGGGCCGTGTCGCGCTCGCGATGTCTCTGCTGGCGTGTACGCCGGCGGGGGCGGCGGCGGACTGGTATTTCACGCCATTTTTCGGGTGGGATTTTGGAGCCAACACCACCCTGGCCGATCTGCAATATATCGGCGCCAGCCGCACGAAGGTCACGTTCGGCGGATCGGCGGCGCTGACTATTGGTATCGTCGGAGTCGAAGCCGACTACGCCTTCATCCCGCAATTCTTCCTTAACCCGGACCCCGAGCCGAGCCCGATCCCGCCGCCGCCGGTGCTCGGCAGCCACGTTCAAACGATCACTGGCAACGTAATCCTGCTCGCCCCGCTGACGTGGACGCGGGAGTCGCTGCGGCCGTATCTGGTGGGAGGCCTCGGGTGGATGGATGCCTCAGTCACTTATGCCGCCGCCGAGGAGGCCATCCCGGTCAACTGCAGCCTCACTGCACTCAACGTTGGGGGCGGGGCGATCGGGATGCTGGGCGATCGCGCCGGCCTGCGGTTCGATTTCCGGCGGTTCAGGGGGATCAGCCCCACGTCATCGTCATGTCTGTCGGTCAGCAGTCCGAGGGTCAATTTCTGGCGCGCCAGTGTCGGGGTTACGCTCCGCTATTAGGGCGACACCCGAAGGGCGATTCACGGCCTGAAACCCTCGATCGCGGCCTCTAAACGCATGAGTCTGGCTTGGTGAACTCTTTGCACTACAGGCTGCCATGACTGCACTAATGTCCACTCATCGATACGCCAGGCTCCTCTCCGCGCTGATGGTCACCGCGGCCCTGACCGCATCGGCTGCGGCGCAGACGAGGGTCACCGCCCCGCAGAACAGGTATTCCGTGGCGCAGGACGTCCAGCTCGGTCAGGAGGCGTCAGCGGAGGTCAGGAAAGAGCTGCCGATGCTGAACGACGATCGCGTGGACGATTACGTCGAGCAGGTCGGACGGCGGCTGGTCGGCGCCATTCCGCCGGAATTCCGCCATCCCGAGTTCCGTTACACCTTCGACGTCGTCAACCAGAAGGAGATCAACGCGTTCGCTCTGCCCGGTGGTCCGATGTACCTGAACCGGGGGATGATCGAGGCATCGAAGAACGAGGCCGAAATGGCCGGCGTCATGGCGCACGAGATCTCGCACGTGGCGCTGCGTCACGGCACGGCCCAGGCAACCAAGGGCGAGAAGTTCCAGATCGGCGCCATCGCGGGCCAGGTGCTCGGCGCCATCATCGGCGGCGCCGCCGGCAGCATCATCTCGCAGGGGTCCCAGTTCGGCCTCGGCGCCTATTTCCTGAAGTACGGACGCGAGTACGAGACGCAGGCCGACATTCTTGGCTCGCAGATCATGGCACGCGCCGGGTACGACCCGCGCCAGATGGCGAACATGTTCAAGACCATCGAGGCGCAGGGTGGGCGCGGCGGTCCGGAGTGGCTGAGCAGCCACCCGAACCCTGGCAACCGTTACAACACGATCAACCGCGAAGCGCAGATGCTCCAGGTGAACGGCAGCGCGGGCAACCCCGCAGAGTTCCAGGCGGTCAAGGCGCGGCTGGGCGGCATGTCGCCTGCGCTGACGCAGCAGCAGATTGCCCAGGGCCAGGGGCGCAACAGACCGGTCGGCACAAACGGTCGTGCTGCTGTGCGCGTCGAGCCGCCCTCGTCGCAGTATCGCTCCTACTCGCCGGCGGAGTTCCTGCGCGTGGCAGTTCCAGCCAACTGGAGCCAGGTCAGCGGCGGCCAGGGCGGCGTGACCTATGCGCCGCAGGGCGGGTTCTTCCGGGACAACCAGGGAGAGACGGCCTTCACGCACGGCGTGCAGTTCGGCGTGACGCAGGGCGGCAGCGGGAGTCTCCAGCGGGACACGGAGGCGCTCGTCCAGAGCTTCGCTCGCTCGAACCCGCAGCTCCGGCGCGCCGGCAACTACCAGCGCACGAGCATCGGCGGCGCCCAGGGGCTGACCACGTCGCTGCGCAACGTGTCGGAGGTCACCGGCCAGGCCGAGTACGTGAACCTGTCCACGGTATACCTGCAGGACGGGAACGTCCTGTTCATGATTGGCGTCGCTCCCCAGGACGAGGCCGACATTTATGCGAATGCGTTCGCGAGGGTCCGCCAGAATCTGCAACTGTCTCGGTAGAGGGCTTTGGGCTCCGGTTTTCGGGCTTCGGGCTCCTTTGGACCATGCCTGAAAGTCCGAAGCCCGGAGCCCGGAGCCGGCGTTACGCCGTTTCCGATGCGGGGCGCTTCGTTCCAGCGCCCCGAATCGTCTGCACCACGACGTAGAGGATCGGGATGAAGAGGATGTTCAAGAACGTGGCGAAGAACATCCCGCCGGCGACCGCCGTTCCCACCGAGTGACGGCCTTCCTGTCCCGCGCCGCCCGCAAAGACCAGCGGCATGACCCCCAGAATGAAAGCCAGTGACGTCATGAGGATCGGGCGCAGCCGGATGCGCGCGGCCTCGATCGCCGCTTCCACAATCGACCGCCCGCGCGCCCGCAACTGCTCGGCGAACTCGACGATCAGGATCGAGTTCTTGGCCGCCAGCCCGATCAGCATCACGAGTCCGATCTGACAGTAGATATCGTTCTGCAGCCCCCGCATCCACTGCGCCGACAGCGCCCCGAGTATCGCGAGCGGCACGCCGAGCAGCACGATGAACGGCAGGACGAACGATTCGTACTGCGCTGCGAGCGTCAAGTACACGAGGAGCAACCCGATGCCGAAGATCGCGGCCGACTGTCCGCCGGCCTGGACCTCCTCGAACGAGATGCCCGACCACCCGTAACCGAACCCGGCCGGCAGCGACGTCTCCGCGAGCCGGGACACCTCCTCGATCGCCTGACCGGAGCTGAAGCCGGGCGCCGCCGACCCGCTCACCTCTGCTGACCGGAACAGGTTGAAGTGGCTGATCACCTGCGGCGCCGTCGTCTCGCGGACGCGGACGACGCTGGCGAGCGGGACCATCTCGCCCCGCTCGGTGCGGGCGTAGTACTGCCCGAGGTCGCGCGGATCGGAGCGGAACGCCTTGTCCGCCTGCACGTACACCCGATACGCGCGGTTGTTGAAGTCGAAGTCGTTGACGTAGGCAGATCCGAGATAGATCTGCATCGCGCTCGTGATCTCGCTGATCGGCAGGCCCAGGCTCCGTGCTTTCTCGCGGTCGATGTCCACGGCAAGTTGTGGATCGTTGGCGGTGAAGCTGCTGAACAACCCGGCGACGACAGGCGACTGCTGCGACGCCCCGACCAGTGCCTGCGTGCCGGCGCTGAGCTCCTGGATGTTGCCGCGTCCGCTCTGGTCGAGGACCTGCAGCGTGAAGCCGCCGAAGTTGCCCAGCCCCTGGATCGACGGCGGGGCGAACGCGAACACCAGGGCATCCTGGATGCCGAAGAGCGCTCCCCGGATCTTCGGCAGCAGGCCCTGGATCCGCTTCTCCGGCTCCTCCCGCTCGGCGAACGGCTTGAGCAGGGTGAAGATCAGTCCCTGGTTCGGCGCGCTGCCAGCGAAGCTGAAACCCATGACCGAGAACACCGACTCGACCTCGGGCAGGCTCATGAGGATCTTCTCGGCCTGGCTGGCGACGCTGGTCGTGTACTCGAGCGACGCGCCCGCCGGTGCCTGGACGACGGTGATGAAGTACCCGGCATCCTCCTCGGGCACGAACGCCTGCGGGACACGCGTGTAAGCGAGGTAGGTGAGGCCGAGCAGCCCCACGAACACGAGGACGACTGCCCAGCGCACGCGCGTGAGACCGCGGACGGTGCGCACGTAGAGATCCGTGCCGGCGTGGATGCCACGCTCGATCGTGCCGAAGAACCGCCCCGTGCCGAGCCCCTCATGCCTCAGCAGCAGCGCCGAGAGCGCGGGAGTCAGCGTGAGCGCGTTGAACGCCGAGATGGCCACGGAGAACGCGATCGTCAGCGCGAACTGCTGATACAGGCGGCCGGTCGTCCCCGGGAAGAATGCCACCGGCACGAACACGGCGACGAGCACGAGGGCGGTGGCGATGACGGCCCCGAACACCTCGCGCATCGCGTCCGACGCCGCCGTCATCGGCGGCTTCTTGTATTCCTGGATATGACGCTCGATGTTCTCGATCACCACGATCGCGTCGTCCACCACGATGCCGGTGGCGAGGACGATCGCAAAGAGGGTCAGCGTGTTGATCGAAAACCCCAGGAGGTTGACGAACGCGAACGCGCCAATCAGCGAAACCGGCAGCGTCAACGCCGGGATGAGCGTGGCGCGCCAGCTCTGGAGGAACACGAACATGACGAGGACCACCAGGCCGACCGCCTCGAGCAGCGTGATCAGCACTTCCCGGATGGATTCCTCGACCACCGTGGTCGTGTCGAAGGCGACGCGGTATTCCATGCCCGGCGGGAACGACTGCGCCAGCCGCACCAGCTCCGCCGTGGCGCCTTCCTTGACCTCGAGCGCGTTGGCAGTGGGCAACCCGATCACGGCGAAGCCAAGCGCTTCGATCCCCTGGTAACGCAGGACGGACGAATAGGTTTCCGCACCGAGCTCCGCCGTGCCGACGTCACTGAGCCGCACGAGCGAGCCGTCGGCTCCGGCCTTGACGATGATGTCCTCGAACTCGCTCGACTCGCGCAGTCGCCCGGCGGCGCGCACGCTCATCTGATACGTCTGGCCCGCCCGCGCCGGCGAGTCGCCCACGCTCCCCGCGGCGACGTTGACGTTCTGCTCCTGCAGTGCGCCGACGACATCGCCCGCGGTCAACTGGCGGGCGGCAAGGCGCACAGGGTCGAGCCACAAGCGCATCGAGTACTTGCGCTCGCCGAAAATCAACACGTCCGCCACGCCGGGCACGCGCTTGATCGCGTCCTTGACGTAGACGTCGAGATAGTTGGAGATGAACAGCGAATCGTACTCGCCGCCACGCGCGTAGACGCCGGCCGCAAGGATGAAGTTGTTCGCCGACTTCTGCACGACGATGCCGGTCTGGCGCACCTCGGCCGGCAGGCGGCCGAGCGCCTGGCTGATGCGGTTCTGGACTTCCACGGCGGCGATATCCTGGTCGCGCGTGACATCGAACGTCACCGTGATCTGACTGACGCCGCTGTTGGTGCTCGAGGACGACATGTAGAGCATGCCCTCGACGCCGTTGATGGCCTGTTCGATCGGCGTGGTGACGGCGGTCTCGACGGTTTCCGCGTTGGCGCCGGTATACACGGAGGTGACCGACACGGTGGGCGGCGCGACGTCCGGGTATTGCGCGATAGGCATCGACGGGATCGCCAGCGCTCCGGCCAGCACGATCACCAGCGAACAGACCGTGGCGAGGATCGGCCGTCTGATGAAGGTGTCGACAAACATCGTGGCGCCTCAGCTCGGCTTGACCGGCGAGCCGTCGCCGATCTTCTGCAGGTTCGAAACGATGATCCGTTCACCCGGCTTCAGTCCGCTTCGCACCAGGTAGTCTTCGCCAATGACCTCGCCCAGCGCGACCGGCCGCTGGCGGGCCACGGTTCCCTTCTCGCCGTCTTCGGCGACGAACACGAAGAACTGGCCGCCGATGCGGTTGACAGCGACGAGCGGGATCACCAACGCGGGATCGTTGCTCCAGACGATGCGCGCGCGGATGTACTGCAGCACGCGTATCGACGGAGGCGACTGCCGCAGCGTCGCCTTGGCCAGCACCGACTGCGTCGCATCCTCGGCGCGCGGCGCAATGAAGGTGATTGGATTGCTGGCGATGACCTCGCCATTCGCGTCGAGCAGCTCGACGGTGAGTCCCAGCCGAAGCCCCGTGGCCTGCTCCAGCGGCACGCTGATGTAGGCCTCGAGGGCGTCACCCTGATCGATCGTCGTGATGACCGTCGCGGGCGTGACCCGATCGCCCTGCCGCACCGCAATGTCACCGACGATGCCGGCGGTGGGCGCAGTCACCCGGTAGTACTCCAACTGCACCTGGTCCTCGCGGATCTGAGACTGAATGGCGTTGAGCTGCGCCGCCGCGCTCTTGTACGTGGCTTCCGCTTCGTCGACCGAGGCGCGCGCGACGGCGCCCGCCGCATAGAGCTTCTGCATCCGCTCGAGCTGCTGCGTGGCAAGCGCCAGATCGGCTTCGCGCGCGGCGCGCTGCGACTCGGTCACTCTGGCGGCGGCCTGCTGGCGGTCCGGATCGATCTGCACCAGCGGCTGCCCGGCGCGAACGCGATCGCCGGCGCTGACGTGGATCTGCCTGATGAAGCCCTCGACCTGGGGCTGAATGGTCGTGGAGCGCAAGGAGCGGACGGAGGCAACGAACTCCGACGACTGCGGAACGGGTTTCTCCGCGAGCGTGACGGTCTTGACCTCCATCGGCGGCATCGCCGGAGGACCGCCGCCGGCGCCGCCGGCGGCCTGCGGATCATCGCCGCCGCAGGCGGCTGCAGCGAACGATGTCAGAAGTAACAACGATGCAACGACACGAGACATCTGGATTCCTGTGATGGCTTCCCTGCGGACCGTGCGCTGGCAGGGTGCTGAAACGGCAGAAGCCCAATGATAGCTGAGACGCGGAAACCGCGTACACGTTCCAACCTTGATACGCCGTGTACATGGGTCCAACCCCGACCGCGGCGACCGAGGAGGACAAGCGGAGGCCGAGGATCGGAGACCGGAGTCCGGCCTAGTGGCCGAAGATGCCGCGGATACCTCGACCGATGGCGCTGAAGACGGTATGGATGGCGCGCTCGGCGCGCTGCTTCAGGTTGCCGTCGTGAATCGGGCACAGGCGCGTCGGCACGTCGTCTCCGTCCTTGAAGTACTCCACGTAAGTCGTACAGCCCTCCACCGGCCGGTGGTACGAGAGGCGGCACATCTCTTCGGCACGCAGACCGTCGGGAGCAGCAATCGGCTCCCGCGGCAGGCGCCCTGCGGTCCGCCGCATGAAGTCGGACCAGATGGGAAGCGCGACGCGAGCGCCCGAGCCGCCGGAGCGAATACGCTCCGGCTGATCGAAACCCACCCACACCCCGACGACCACCGAGGTCGAGAAGCCGACAAACCACGCGTCGTGATAGTCGTTGGTCGAACCGGTCTTGCCCGCGACGACGCCGCGTACACCCAACCGGCGCGCCGCCGACCCGGTCCCGCGATCCACGACGTCCTGCAGCATCGTCACCATCTGGAACGCGACCTGCTCGGAGAGAATCTGGTGGCGCTCGACGTGCACCAAGTGCACACGCTCCCCTGCCGCATTCTCGACGGACACGAGCGCGCGCGGCCGCACGCGGTAGCCAAGCGTCGGGAACACCGCGTACGCCGCGGTGAGATCGAGCGGCGAGACCAGCCCGCTGCCCAGCGCGAGCGACGGCACGTCGGGCTGATTCAGCACGCCCAGGTCGGCCGCGAGCCGCAGGACGGGAGCCGAGCCGACGCGCTGCTGGAGCAGCACCGCGGCGGCGTTGTTCGACTCGAGCAGCGCCTCGCGCAGCGTCATCTCGTTCTGCCCGGTCACGCGCCCGTCGCGCGGAATCCACACGCCTTCCGGCGCCTGCACCGCCACCTCCCGCAGGCCGGTGATCGTCGTGACCGGTGACAGGCCACGCTCCAGCGCCGCCGCGTAGACGAACGGCTTGAACGCCGAGCCCGGCTGCCGCCGGCTCCGGACTGCGCGGTTGAACGTGGTGGTGGCGAAATCGGATCCGCCCACCATCGCCAGCAGGTTGCCGGTCTGCGGATCCATGGCCACGAGCGCGGCCTGCAGACCCCTGGCGCCCAACCGCCTCAGGCCTTCGCGCACCGAGATCTCTGCGGCATCCTGCAACTCGGGGAGGAACGTGGTGTGGACCTTCCAGTCGGGCGGATTGTCGCCGCCGTAGATGTTGCGGAACTGCTGCCGGAGATACTCCTTGGCGTACCCGTGCCTCGCGCTCGTGACGGCCGGCTGCGGCTGGATCCGGATCCGCTCGTCGCGCGCCGCCTGCTCCTGCGCCGGCGTAATCTTTCCGACCTCGCGCATGCGCCGCAGCACGACGAAGCTGCGGCGCCGCGCTGCGTCTAAGTTCGTCCAGGGCGAATACGCGTTGGGCCGGCGAATGATCCCCGCGATGAGCGCCGCCTCGCCGAGCGTCAGCTGTGCCGCCCGCTTCCGCAACAGCTTCTGCGACATCGTCTCGACGCCATAGATGCCGCCGCTCAGGAACACGCGGTTCATGTAAAGCTGCAGGATCTCGCGCTTGCTGAGGAACATCTCCAGCATCACGGCCAGCGCCGCCTCCTTCGCCTTCCGCGCGAACGTGCGCGTGTTGGAGAGGAAGAGCGTGCGCGCCAGCTGCTGCGTGATCGTGCTGCCGCCCTGCGTGCCTTCGTTCGCGCGCAGGTTGTAGACGACGGCGCGTGCGAGCCCGATGGGATCGATGCCCGGGTGGTAGTAATAGCGGTGGTCCTCCACCGCGATCACGGCATCCTTGAAGAAGGTGGAAATCTCTTCGAAGCGAACGTCGCGGCGCTGCTCGTCGAGGCGGAACCAGGGACGGCCGGCGGCGTCGTAGAACACGGTGTCCCCGACGCCACGATTCAACTGGTAGATGGTCCATCCGTACCGGCCGGTCCAGACCACCACCATCAGCGCGAGCACGATGGCGAGAGCGCCGGCGATGGCGACGAACCAGTCACGCCCGCGGAGCGTTCGAAGAGTGGACAGGCGCATCGTTGTGAATGTTATCGAAGTGTGCCCGTGATATATACGGCATCTTCAATTCGGCGCGAGCTGCTTCCGCGCGCGCCGCAGCGGCCGCTCTCGCCTGCAGAACCGCGGCTGCACGAGCGGCCGCGGCGCGTTCGGCGAGCAGCCCGGCCTTCACATTCCGGCGAGTGTGTTTGGCTTGCGCGGCGGCGGCCCGGGCCGCGGCGGCCGCCTGCTCGTAGACGGCAGCAGCAGCCTTCGCCAACTCTTCCTGCCGCTGCGCCCGTTGCGCCCGGCGATTGAGGAGCGCCTCGGGCCTGCATGCCCATGCCCGTTCGAGCGCACCTTCGAGGTACACACTACTGACTGCCTCAGCTCAGTACCAACTCATCCCTGGAACCGGCTGAGGACCGGCTGAGCTGGTGTGCATCGTTCCTCTTCGTCGGGCGTGATCTGTGAGCCCCGATGCCCTGTGCTACGCTTGGCCGCCGAGGCTACAGCGTGACACGCCTGCTTTTCGCAACTGCTCTACTGCTGGCCACCGGTATGGAGATCCCGCGGGCTGACTGGCAGCTCGCCCGCGGAACCCTGGAGCCGCAGGCCCCGAACCAGGAGCAACAGTTTCTGTCCCGCGTCCGCCGCCTCACGGTGGAAGGCCGCCGCGCCGGGGAAGGCTACTGGTCGCCTGACGGCCAGCGGCTCGTGTTCCAGAGCGAGCGCGAGCCGGGCAACCCGTT
>DATDHP010000082.1:0-2474 GCA_036521515.1 Vicinamibacterales bacterium | reverse complement strand
TCCGCCTGCAGCTCGGGATGAATATGCTGGAAAAAGGTCATGTCCTGGCTGACGACGAAGAGGTGATACTGCTTGTCGTGGACGAGCTCGAACGTGTTGACGCCCGCTCCCGTTTTCGGATGGCGGATGCGAAAGATCATCTTGAACGGAACCTGGGCCTTGACCACGGCCGGTTCCGTGGTGAAGTCGAGCGCGTACTCGCGGGTGTCGAACGGGTCGCCGGCAATCAGCGCCATGCCGCACTTGCTGCAGCGGGACGGACCGTCGGCCGTGACGTCGGGGTGCATCGGGCAGAACCAGCCGGTGATGTCACCGCTCGCGGTTGGGGTTGACGACTGCTGAGCCGCGAGCAGCAGCGGTGCGGCGTGTATCGCGATTCCCAGGCTCGCGACCCATGCCGTCACGGCCACCGCCAACGCCATCCGGAACAGGGGAGACATGGTATCGACAATAAAATACTCCCAAACGCGCCCGCTGGGTGTGATCAAGAGGATGTCCACAACCTCAGGGGTCGATCGTCAGAATCCGGCGTGCAGGCGCACGGTGATGGCGCGGCGGGGCGCCACGGCGGTGCCGGACAGCAGGCCCGCGAAATTGATCACGTTCAGCCGATCCGTCAGATTGAAGACATCCGCCTGCATCCGGAGCGTCCGGCCTCCGCTGCTGAAGAGCGTCGCGCCGGCCGAGGCGTCCAGCGACCACGACGCACGCACGCGGCCCCCCTCGAGGTCGGCCTGCTCGACGACGGCGGCGCCGTACTGCTGGACGAGTAGATCGGCGTCGAACACGCCTTCGACTTCAATCGGAAGGCCGCTGTTGTAAACGCCGCTGAGCGCCACCCAGGTGCGCGGGGACAGCGCCACACGCCCGCGCGCCCGCGCGGTATGCCGCTGATCCTGCGACAGCCTGAAACTGCCCTCGCCCTCGAGCAGTTCGTCGGCCTCGTCGCCGATGAACAATCCGCCGGCAAAGGGCAGCTCGCCGCGTCCGGTCGAGTTGCTGTAGCTGACCCAACCCGATACGCGGCCCCACGCTGCGATCTCCAGCTTGGCCTCGACGCCGGTGACGACGGCGCGCGAGAAGGTCAGCGGGAAGCTCACGCCGGTGTTCAGAACCAGATCGTCGTCCACCATGCTGGTCGCGCGCCGGGAGAACGCCGCGCCGTCCAGGCGGACGCGATCGGAGAGCTGCTTCGAGAAGCCGGCCTCGAAGAAGTGACCGCGCGACGGCTCGATCGCCAGGCTCTCGCCTTCGCCGCCCACCGCGGGGTCCCCACCGCGCACGCCTGCGCGGTGGGGTGCAGCGTCGACGACGTTGGCGCTCGCCAGCAGGATGTTCTCGATCGGTGGTGTCTCGAACGTGCGATCGTACGAGGCATGCACGACGAGGCCGAGCGGGTCGGCAAACCAGGAGCCGCTGAGACGCGGGCTCAACGCATGATCCTCCGTCCGAAGGCGGTAGTAGTCGTAGCGCACGCCGGCCGCCAGGGTGATCGGCCCGAGGCGCGCCAGGTTCTGCGCGAAGAGCGCGTGCTCGCGTGAGGAGCCGTTGTCGTCGAAGACGAACCGCTCCGGCACGTCATCGTCGAAGACCTCGACGCCGTCGAGCTCGCGCGCCGTGATGATCGACGCGAAGCGCTCGTCCAGGGCGCCGAAGGTCACCTCACCGCCCGCCTTCATCTCGTGGCGGCCGCGGTGCACGGAGATGCTGCCGTTGGCGTGCAGTTCGCGCGCCTTGCGGTCCTGGAAGGGAAGAATCGGAATCGAGCGGTCGTTCGCGGTGAGCGTCGCGTCGCCCGCGCGCGCCATCATCCGCGCGTTGAGCAGCACGTTCGACGAGAGGATCTGCTGGTGCGCGGCCTGGCCAAGGCTCTCGTCAGCCGAACGCTCCTGGAGCTGTCCGGCCTCCTGTTGCAGCGCCTCGTTGGGCACCTGGAACCCGCTGCTGCGGCGGTATCCATAGGCGCGGGTGCGGTTGCTGTCGGTCCATGCGTGCTCGAGGCGTACCGACACGCCCGTTGCCTCGCCGTGATTGGTGAAGTTGCCCTCGTTCGGCGGATCGAGATACCGGTCGGTGACCATCCGCTCGAGCGCGAATCCGGCGGTGGTCCTGCCGGTCGAGTACTGGCCCGAGCCGTAGCCGTTCACGGAGGCGAAGCTCCCGACTTCGAGCGACGCCAGGCCGTGGAAGCCGGGACGGCTGTCGTGCGCCGTGCTCAGCTCGATCACGCCGCCAAGCTTGCCGCCGAATTCGGCCGGATACCCGCCAGTTCGCACGGTCATCGATTCGAACTCCTCGACGCCGAGCGATTGCGCGAACGCAGGAGAGCGATTGTCGCGCAACGGGATGCCATCGACCACGTACTGCACCTGGTATTCCGACCCGCGCGCGTGAAGGATGCCGTTGGCTTCCAGCAGCCAGCCGGGCTGGGTGTTGATCAGATCGATCAGCGACCGTCCGGGCGCGGAGGCCGG
>DATDHP010000081.1:0-5977 GCA_036521515.1 Vicinamibacterales bacterium | reverse complement strand
CTCGCCATGTCCGGATCGCTGCAGACCGAAGAAGATCGCCTAGACATCTCCTAAGGCCTGAGTCGTGACAGATGAAGCAAGCTTCTGATCGTTGGCCTTAGGATCTGTCTTAGGCG
The DNA here is from genome assembly GCA_036521515.1 of Vicinamibacterales bacterium. GTDB lineage: Bacteria > Acidobacteriota > Vicinamibacteria > Vicinamibacterales > UBA2999 > Gp6-AA40. The sequence continues at coordinate 5,861 of DATDHP010000081.1, read as the reverse complement.
CGGGCGCCACGGCGCCCGCGCATCTCGTAGCGAAGATCCGCCGATCCACTCGTCGGTTTGAGGCCTCCACCGTCGCAGGCGACGACCTCGTGCGAACGAAACTCGAAGAGAGTGTGGCAGTTTCGTCTCAGGCGGAGCTTCGCTAGTGTCCAGGGACCATGATGTGAGCGGTCGACGTGCCCGCGTTCATGATCCAGGTGGGACAAGCGGTATGCGGTCGCGGTCGCCTGTTTTGAGTCGGCACCGGGTGGGTTACAGCTGATCGTGACGGTCCCATCGGCACGGAGCACGCTCAGGAGCTCCAATGTGAGCACGAACTCCCCCCTTACCGGGAAGGGTCGGCGAAGTAGCCGCGGCGGGAGCGCGCCAGGTAGGTGCCGTCCTTCACGCGCACGCGGATCATCCGCCACGAGCCGTCCGGCGGGCGCTGCGGCGTGTAGCCGATCGTGTACTGGTGATTCAGCTCGTACGCAATGCGTTCCGTGGCCGGTCCCAGTTCTTCCGCGCTGCGCACGACCTCGGTATATCCACCGGTCGGCCCGGTGATATCGCGCAGCGCGTCGGCGTTGACGCGCGTGCTCGCGCGCGCATCTGCCGAGTCGATGGCGATGGCGTAGACGAACGGATCGGTGCGGCGGATGACCTCGCGCGCCTGCTGCAACGATCGATCGCTGGCCGTGTCCGCCCCGTCCGAGATGACCACCAGCGCCGAGCGCGCATGCGTGCGGCGGGTGAACATCGATGCCGACGCCACGAGCGCGTCGTAGATCGCCGTGCCGCCGGTCGGGCGCAGTGTATCGAGCTGCGACTTGAGGGTCGCCGGCGGCCGCCTCCACGGGACGACAATCCGCGGCAGGTGATTGAAGGCAGCCACGAACGCCTCGTCCTCGGGCTCGAGGAGGTCCGCAACGAACCGGTCGAGCGCGCTGCGCGCATCCACGATCGGGCGGCCGCGCATGCTGTCGGAGGCATCGAGCAGCACGCCGAGGCTGACCGGCACCCGCTCGTCGGTAAACTGCGTCACGGGCTGCGCGTCACCGTCCTCGAAGACCTGGAAATCGGCTTTCGTGAGCCCCGTAATCAGCCGCCCGTTCGCGTCGGTCACGGTGACCGTGACGAGGACGGTCTCGATGGCGCTCCTGAAGGTTGTCTGGGCGGCCACGAAGGCCACGGAGCAGGCAGCCACGGAGACCAGGGAGGCGATTCCTCTCACCAATGCGATACGGGACATCCTGAAGAAACCCTCCGTGAACTCCGTCTCTCCGTGGCTCTCCGTCCCAGTGAGCTTCGTGGCTATGCCTTCGCTTCGACCCCCGAGTAATAGTCCTGAAGAGACCTGACCGTCAATGCCTGAGATCGCAGCGCCTTTATGCCGCTGACCGCGGCCGACGCTCCCGTCAGCGTCGTGATGCACGGCACCTGCGCCATCGTGGCGGCGCGGCGCACGGCGCGATCGTCGAAGAACGACTCGCGGCCGAGCGGCGTATTGATGACGAGATTGATGGCGCCGTTCACGAGGTGATCGGCCACGTTGGGCCGTCCCTCGTTCACCTTGTACATCACCTCCACGTCGATCCCGTGGACGCGCAGGAACGCGGCGGTGCCGCGCGTGGCCGCCAGCTTGAACCCGAGCTGCGCCAGGTCGCGCGCGATCGGCAGCACGGTCTGCTTGTCGCTGTTGTTCACGCTGATGAACACGCAGCCCTGCTCCGGCAGCTTCTGCCCGGCGCTCATCATCGCCTTGCTGAACGCCGCGCCGAAGTTGTCGGCGCCGCCCATCACCTCGCCCGTCGACTTCATCTCGGGCCCGAGGATGGTGTCGACGCCGGGGAAGCGGACGAACGGGAACACGGGACTCTTCACGAACACGCCGGCAGCCTGCAGGTCGTCCACCAGCCCCAGCTCCGCCAGCGTCCTTCCCGCTGCGACGCGTGCCGCCATCTTCGCCAGCGGCACCCCGGTCGCCTTGGAGATGTAGGGCACCGTCCTCGACGATCGAGGATTGACCTCCAGCACGTAAACCGTGTCGTCCTTGATCGCGTACTGGATATTCATCAGGCCGACGACCTTCAGCGCCCGCGCGATCCGCCGCGTGGACTCGCGAATCGTCCCCAGGTGCCGCTCGGCCACCATGAACGGCGGCACCACGCACGAGCTGTCGCCCGAGTGGATGCCCGCTTCCTCGATGTGTTCCATGATGCCGCCGATGACGACGGCGCCCGTGGAGTCCGCCACCGCATCGACATCGAACTCGAACGCGTCCTCGAGGAAGCGATCGATGAGCACCGGGCGATCGTGCGACACGTCCACCGCGCTGATCATGTAGCGATCCAGCGCGCTGGAGTCGAACACGATCGCCATGCCGCGCCCGCCGAGGACGTACGAGGGCCTGACGACGACGGGATAACCGATCCGTTCGGCGACCTCGCGCGCCTGCTCGCGCGACACCGCCGTGCCGCTCGCTGGCTGCGGGACGCCCAGGTCCCACAGCAGCTGCGAGAACCGCTGCCGGTCCTCGGCAAGGTCGATCGAGTCGGGCGACGTCCCGAGGACGCTCACGCCCGCCTCCTGGAGATCCAGCGCGAGCTTGAGCGGCGTCTGGCCGCCGAACTGCACGATGCACGACACATCGCCGCCTGCGCCTCGCTCGCGTTCGATGATCGACATCACGTCCTCGAACGTCAGCGGCTCGAAGTACAGGCGATCCGACGTGTCGTAGTCGGTGGAGACGGTTTCCGGGTTGCAATTCACCATCACCGTCTCGAAGCCCTCCTCACGGAAGCCGAAGACGGCGTGGACGCAGCAGTAGTCGAACTCGATGCCTTGCCCGATCCGGTTGGGGCCGCTGCCGAGGATGATCACCTTCTTGTTCGGCGTGGGATCGGCCTCACAGGCCTGCTCGAACGTCCCGTACATGTACGGCGTGAACGACTCGAACTCCGCGGCGCACGTGTCGATGCGCTTGTAAGCGGGCACCAGCCCCTGCTCGAGCCGCCGCTGCCGCACCATCCCTTCGTCGATGCCATGCACGGCCGCGATGTCGGCATCCGAGAAGCCCGTCCGTTTCAACGTGCGCAGCAGGTCGGACGACATGTCGCGGAACTCGCCGAGCGCCGCCATGCGGCGCAGCTCCTCGATCTCGGCAAACTGTTGGAGGAACCACGGGTCGATTTTCGTCAGCTCGTGCAGCGTCTCGACGCTCCACCCGCGCCGCAGCGCGCGGAAAAGGGCCCAGATGCGCCGGTCGTTGGGCACCACCAGCCGCTTGCGCAGGGCGGTCTCGTCCTCCTCGTCATCCCGGCCAGCGTCTGGACCGGACGGAAAGAGACTGCCGGATTTGCCCAGCTCGAGCGACCGCACGGCCTTGAGGAACGCCTCCTTGAACGTGCGGCCGATCGACATCGCCTCGCCGACCGACTTCATCTGCGTCGTCAGCGTGCGATCGGCCTGCGGGAACTTCTCGAAGTTCCAGCGCGGGAACTTGACCACGATGTAGTCGATCGCCGGCTCGAAGGAAGCGGGCGTCAGCCGCGTGATGTCGTTGGGAATCTCGTCGAGGTGATAGCCGAGCGCCAGCTTGGCGGCAATCTTCGCAATCGGGAACCCGGTGGCTTTCGACGCCAGCGCCGACGAGCGCGACACGCGCGGGTTCATCTCGATCGCCACGATCCGGCCGTCCTGAGGATTCACGGCGAACTGGATATTGGACCCGCCGGTCTCGACGCCGACGCGCCGGATGATACGACGGCCCATGTCGCGCATCCGCTGGTATTCCTTGTCCGTGAGCGTGAGCGCCGGCGCGATCGTGATGCTGTCGCCGGTGTGCACCCCCATCGCGTCCACGTTCTCGATCGAGCAGATGACGACGAAGTTGTCGGCGACGTCGCGCATCACCTCGAGCTCGAACTCCTTCCACCCGATCACCGACTCCTCGACGAGGATCTCGTGCACGGGGCTGAGGTCGAGCCCGCGGCCGGCCAGCTCGCGGAACTCCTCGATGTTGTAGGCGATGCCGCCGCCCACGCCGCCCATCGTGAACGACGGCCGGATGATCGCGGGGAACCCCGTGTCCTCGACCAGGACGAGCGCGTCCTCGAGCGACTTGGCCACGCCGCTCCGCGGTACGTCAACGCCGATCTCGCGCATCGCATCGCGGAAGAGCAGACGGTCTTCGGCCACCCTGATGGCCTCCACCGACGCGCCAATCAGCTTGACGTCGTACTTGTCGAGGACGCCGCGCTCGTGCAATGCAACCGCGAGGTTGAGGGCCGTCTGCCCGCCGACCGTCGGCAACACGGCATCGGGCCGCTCTTTCTCGATGATCGCCCCGGCGATCTCGGGCGTGAGCGGCTCGACGTACGTGGCGTCGGCCATCTCGGGGTCCGTCATGATGGTGGCGGGGTTGCTGTTGACCAGCACCACCTCGAGCCCCTCCGCGCGCAACGCCTTGCACGCCTGCGTGCCCGAGTAGTCGAACTCGGCCGCCTGACCGATCACGATCGGCCCAGAGCCAATGACGAGCACGCGCTTGATGTCAGTACGCTTTGGCATTCAACGACATCCGCTGCCACAAACCACAGAGACACAGAGACACAGAGGACGCGCGGGCTCGAATCACGCCGTTCCAAAGGATGTCTCTGTGTCTCCGTGACTCTGTGGTTCGTCTCAAGTGACTAGCGCTTCTCCATTGATTCCAGGAACTGCCGGAAGAGATAGTCCGCGTCGTGCGGACCGGGCGACGCCTCGGGGTGGTACTGCACGGAAAAGATCGGCTTCGTCGCGTGCTTGAAGCCCTCGACGGTGCCATCGTAGAGGTTCACGTGCGTGACGCTGACATCGGCCGGCAGTGACCCCGGATCGACCGCGAAGCCGTGGTTCTGGGACGTGATCTCGACCTTGCCAGAGCTCAACTCCTTGACCGGGTGGTTCGCGCCGCGGTGACCGAACTTGAGCTTGAACGTCTCGCCGCCGACGGCGAGGCCGAGAATCTGGTGGCCCAGGCAGATGCCGAACATCGGCCGGTCGGCGCGCACCAGCTCGCGCACGTTGTCGATCGCATACGAAAGCGCGGCCGGATCGCCCGGGCCGTTGCTGAGAAAGATACCGTCCGGATCGCCGGCGAGCAGGTCGGTCGCCGGCGACCCCGCCGGAAACACGTGCACGTCGCAGCCGTAGGCGTCGAGCCGCCGCAGGATGTTGTACTTGATGCCGAAGTCGTACGCGGCGACGCGCAGCCGCCGCGTCGCACGCCGTTGCGGCGGAATCCCGAAGACGTCGTGATCCGCCTTGCCAGACGCCAGCGCGCGGTCCCGCCACTCGAACGGGCTGTCGCAGGTGACTTCGCGCACGAGATCGGAGCCCTCCATCTGCGGAATCGCACGCGCCTTTTCGATCAACTGGTCCGGATCGACCTGGCCGGTGCCAATCATGCCGCGCATCACGCCCGCGGAGCGGAGCACGCGCGTCAGCGCCCGTGTGTCGATGTCCGCAATGGCCACGATGTTGTGCCGGACGAGGTAAGCGCGCAGGGTGCCGTCCGCGCGCCAGTTGCTGGCAACCGGCGACGCCTCGCGCACGACGAAGCCGGCCACGTGCGGGGTCTGCGATTCGGCATCGCCCGCAGCCACGCCGTAGTTGCCGATCTGCGGCGCCGTCATCGTGACGATCTGCCCCGCGTAGGACGGGTCGGTGAGGACTTCCTGGTAGCCCGTCATGCTCGTGTTGAACACGACCTCGCCGGAGGTCTCGCCAGACGCGCCTGCGGCTATGCCGCGGTACCAGCTGCCGTCTTCAAGGGCCAGAGTTGCATTCATTTAGGTGTCAGGGATTCGCTGCTCATGCGGGATCCGAACCGCGCTCAC
>DATDHP010000080.1:0-25225 GCA_036521515.1 Vicinamibacterales bacterium | reverse complement strand
GCAGGCCCCGAACCAGGAGCAACAGTTTCTGTCCCGCGTCCGCCGCCTCACGGTGGAAGGCCGCCGCGCCGGGGAAGGCTACTGGTCGCCTGACGGCCAGCGGCTCGTGTTCCAGAGCGAGCGCGAGCCGGGCAACCCGTTTTACCAGATCTACGTGCTCGACTTCGCGACCGGCGAGACGAAGCGGATCTCGCCGGGGTACGGCAAGACGACGTGCTCGTTCTTCCGGCCGGGCTCCGATCAAATCCTGTTTGCGTCCACGCATCACGACCCCAGGTCGAAGCAGTTCCAGAAGGAGGAGATCGACTTCCGGGCATCCGGCAAGGAACGGCGTTACTCATGGGACTACGACCCCGAGTTCGAGGTGTACGCCGCTGCGGAGAAGACGGGGGCGCTGACCCGGCTGACCAGCGCCCGCGGCTACGACGCCGAGGCGAGTTATTCACCCGACGGCCAGTGGATCGCGTTCTCGTCGATGCGCGACGCGTACAACCGCACGCTGACGCCAGCGGAGCAAAAACAGCTGGAAGTGGACCCGAGCTACTTCGCCGAGATCTACATCATGCGCGCCGACGGCTCGGGACAGAGGCGGCTGACCAGCGTGCCGGGGTACGATGGCGGACCGTTCTTCTCGCCCGACGGCACGCGCATCGTCTGGCGGCGCTTCGATGAGCAGGGTCTGATTGCCAACCCGTGGACGATGAAGCTCGATGGGACCGACGCGCGGCAGGTCACCGACTTCGGCTCGATGAGCTGGGCGCCCTACATTCATCCATCCGGCCGTTACATCGTCTTTGCGTCCAACAAGCTCGGGTTCGAGAACTTCGAGGTGTACATGGTGGACACGGAAGGCCGGAAGGAGCCGGTCCGCATCACGTACACCGACGGCTTCGATGGGCTGCCCGTTCCGTCGCCCGACGGGCGCCGGATCGCCTGGACCAGCAGTCGCGGCGGCGGCCGAGAAGGTCAGATTTTCCTGGCGGAGTGGAATCACCCGGCCGCGCTCGCCGCCCTGAAAGCTGCCCCTCCACGCGCGGGGAGCGGGGTCAGCCCCCGGTGATGAGTCGTAACGGGGTCAGACCCCGTACACGGCGACTCCAGGTTGAGAAAGTTGCTATGACGAATCGGATTGTTGCCACGCTCGCCGCGCTGCTCGTCGCGGCCCCTGCCTTCGCGCAAACGGCTACCGCGTCGAAGACGCGCGCGCACGTGGAGATGCTCGCCTCGCCGCGACTCGAGGGACGCCAGGCGGGCTCCGCCGGCGAGCGGCTCGCGGCGGACTACATCGCAGCGCAGCTCGCGCGCGTCGGCGCGCGGCCACTGCCCGGCCGCACCGACATGTTCGTGCCCTTCGAATTCACCGCCGGCAGCCGCGACGCCGGCTCGCGTCTGTCGCTCACACGCGACGGCGGCGGCGCCCAGGGCTTTGCCGGGGGCCAGGTGCAGGCGCTCTCCTTCTCTGACGACGCCGAGGTCACCGGTCCTGTCGTCTTTGCCGGCTACGGTCTCGTCGTCCCGGAGTCTCAGGGCTTTGCCTACGACAGCTACGCGACGATCGACGTCAAGGACAAGGTCGTCGTCGTCCTGCGTTACTTCCCCGAGGACGCCGACCAGGCCACGCGCGCCATCCTGGCCCGCTACTCCGACCTGCGGTACAAGGCGATGGCGGCGCGGCAGCGCGGCGCGCGGGCGCTGCTCGTCGTCACCGGTCCGCGCTCGCCCAACGCGGGGCAGGTGATCCCGATGTCCTTCGACACGGCGCTGGCCGGATCGGGCATCCCGGCTGCCAGCATCAGCGGCCAGGTTGCCGATGCCCTGTTCGCGTCGCTTCAGCCGGCGCGATCGGTGCGCGACATCCAGCAGGAGCTCGACAGCGGCAATCCGCACATCGCCGGGTTCCCGCTGCCCGCCACTCTGACGCTCAGGACGGCGGTCGTGCGCGAACGGCAGCAGGGGCGGAACGTCGTCGCCTACCTCCCCGCAACGACACCTGCGGCGAGTGACAAACCATGGGTTGTGCTGGGCGCGCACTACGATCACCTCGGCCGCGGCGGTCACGGCAACTCGCTCGCGGCGAAAGAAGACGCCGGCGGCATCCATCACGGGGCTGACGACAACGCGTCGGGCACCGCCGCGGTGATGGCGATCGCGGAAGCGCTCTCGAAACAGCCGCGCCGCCGCAGCGTGCTGTTCGCGCTGTGGTCCGCTGAGGAGATCGGCCTGGTTGGCTCTGCGGCGTTCGTCGCGATGCCCCCGGTGGCGGTCGATCAGCTTGCGGCCTATCTGAACTTCGACATGGTCGGCCGCATGCAGAACAACCGGCTCGTGGTCCAGGCCACCGGAACGAGTCCCGTATGGGCGCGCGTGCTCGAGCGCGCCAACGTGGCCGCCGGGTTCGACCTGATCGTTCAGCCCGATCCCTACCAGCCGACCGACGTGGCAAGCTTCAACCAGGCCGGAATCGTGAGCCTCTCGTTCACGACGGGGTCGCACACCGACTATCACAAGCCGTCGGACACCGCCGAGAAGATCAACTACGACGACCTCGACCGCGTGGTCGATCTCGCCGCCGCGATCGTCCGCTCCGTCGCCGACGCGGACCAGGCGCCGCAGTTCACGAAGGTCGATCAACCCACCACGTCGCGCGGCTCGATGGCCGGCGTGCGCGTGACGACCGGGACGATTCCCGACTATGCGACCGAGGTCAAAGGGCTGCTGCTCGGCGGGGTCACCGGCGGCGGCCCGGCCGAGAGAGCCGGCCTCACGAAGGGGGACGTGATCGTCGAGATCGCCGGGCAGACGATTGCCAACATCTACGATTACACCTACGCGCTCGAGCTCTTGAAGGTCGATCAGCCTGTCAAGATCGTCTACATGCGGGGCGGCGAAAAGCGGGAGACGATGTTGACGCCCGCGGCGCGACGGTGACCAGCGCGTCCGCGGGGGCTGAAGCCCCGCGGTGTGGCCTACTCTTCCTCTTCCGAATGCCGATCGGCTAGCTCAGCCTGCAGCCGATCCAGAAGCCAAGTTGATCCGGAGCGTATCAAGAGCTACACTCGTAGAGTGTCAATAAGATGCGTCAACCCGACTCAGCCTGAGGGTCAGCGAGCATGGCGGTCGAACAGGACCTCTTTTTCATCAGCATGGCCGCGGCGCGCCTCGGCATGCACCCGCAGACGTTACGGAAGTATGAACGCCTGGGTTTGATCCAGCCGACGCGCACTGTCGGCAGCATGCGCTTGTACTCCCGCGAGGAACTGGAAAAGCTTCGGCTGATCAAGCACCTCGTCGACGAGCTTGGCATCAACCTCGCCGGCGTGCAGCGGTTGCTCTCAATCGCCGAGGTGATGCAGCGCATTCGCCCGCTGATGGACGAAAGCGCCCTCAGCACTGGCGCCGGGCGCCGCCAGCTGCTCTCGGAAATGCGGCGTCTCAACGACGCGCTGGGGCTCTGAGTCACGTCATGGAATTCAAGGACTACTACAAGACGCTTGGCGTCACGAAGAGCTCGTCCGAGAAAGAGATCAAGCAGTCCTATCGGAAGCTCGCCCGGAAGTTTCACCCGGACGTCAACCCGGGCGACAAGGCCGCGGAGACGAGATTCAAGGACATCAACGAGGCGTACGAGGTCCTCGGCGATCCCGCCAAGCGTAAAAAGTACGACGAGCTCGGCTCCAACTGGCGCGCCTACGAGCAGGCGGAGGCTCGCGGCGAAGCGAACCCGTTTGCGGCCGGGCAATGGAACGTCGACTTCGGCGGCGGAGGCGGCGCCGGCCAGGGCGGCTACCGCACGATGACGCAGGAGGAGATGGAGGATCTGTTCGGCGACTCGAACCCCTTCTCCGACTTCTTCACGACCTTCTTCGGCGGGGGCGGAGGGGCGCAGGGCTTCGGCGGCGCGGCAGGTGAGAGTGGCCGCTCCTCCAGGGGACGCGTGCGCCAGCGCCAGGGGCGCGATGTCGAGCACGAGATGGAGCTCTCGCTCGAGGAGGCGTACCACGGCAGCGCGCGACGGCTCAGCACCACGCACGATGGCCAATCGCGAACGGTGGACGTACGCATCCCGGCCGGAGTCACCGACGGCTCGCGCGTGCGCGTGTCGGGCGAGGGCGAGCGCGGCACCGGCGGCGCCAGGTCGGGTGACCTCTACCTGCGAGTCAAGCTTCCGCCTCACCCGGTCTTCGAGCGAAAGGGTCGCGATCTCTACGTGAAGGTGCCAGTGCCGGTGGCAACCGCGGTCCTCGGCGGCGAGGCCGAGGTACCGACGCTCAGCGGAAAGCCGGTCCGCCTCAGGATTCCGCCGCTGACGCCGAACGGCCAGGTCTTTCGTCTCAAGGGTTACGGCATGCCAGCCGTGAACAAGCCCGATGACAAGGGAGACCTGTACGCGCGCCTCGAGGTGCAGTTGCCCTCTCATCTGTCCGCGGCCGAGCGCGAACACTGGGAGGCGCTGGCGAAGCTGCAGGGAGATGCCGCCAAGAAACATAGTGCGGCGTGACGAAACATTGTTGATCGATGATTGCTGATTCTTGAATCGTTGTTGATTGCTGAATCGTTGATTCTTGAATTCAACAATCCACAATCAAAAATCAACAACGATTCAACAACAATCAAGAATCAAGAATCTCCAATGATCTGGCTGAGCGTATGAATCTGAACAAGTTCACCGAGAAAGCCCAGGAAACGGTGATCACGGCGCAGAACCTCGCGACCGAGCTCAATCACGCGGAGGTCACGCCGGAGCACCTGCTGGTCGCCCTGCTCGAGCAGTCGGGCGGCGTCGCGCCGTCCGTGATTCGGAAGATGGCGCTCGACCCGGCAACAGTAGTCGCCGACGCGCGCGGTCAGCTCAAGAGCATGCCGCAGGCCTACGGCGCCGACGTCAGGTTCTCGCCGCGCATGAAGTTGATCTTCGACTCGGCGCTCGCCGAGGCGCAGCGGATGCAGGACGAGTACGTCAGCACCGAGCACCTGCTGCTCGCCGTCGCCGCGGAGGCCGGCCGTTCGCCCGCTGCCCAGCTCCTGCTGAAGCAGGGGATCTCGAAGGACAAGCTCTACGCCGCGCTCACCCAGGTCCGCGGCACGCAGCGCATCACCTCGCAGAACCCCGAAGCCACCTACGAGGCGCTCGCCAGGTACGGCCGCGACCTGACCGACCTCGCCCGCAAGGGCAAGCTCGATCCGGTCATCGGTCGCGATGAGGAAGTCCGCCGGACAATCCAGGTGCTCTCGCGCCGCACCAAGAACAACCCGGTGTTGATCGGCGAGCCTGGCGTCGGCAAGACAGCCATTGTCGAAGGTCTTGCGCAGCGGATCATCCGCGGCGACGTACCGGAGGGGGTCAAGAACAAGAAGATCTTCGCGCTCGACATGGGCGCCCTCGTCGCCGGCGCCAAGTACCGCGGCGAGTTCGAGGAACGCCTCAAGGCGGTGCTCAAGGAGATCACCGACTCCGAGGGGCTGATCGTGCTCTTCATCGACGAGCTCCACACCGTGGTCGGCGCCGGCGCCGCCGAAGGCGCGATGGACGCGTCACAGATGCTCAAGCCGATGCTCGCCCGCGGCGAGCTGCACACGATCGGCGCCACGACGATCGACGAGTACCGGAAGCACATCGAGAAAGACGCGGCGCTCGAGCGCCGGTTCCAGCCGGTGATGGTCGAGGAGCCGAGCGTCGAGGACACGATTTCGATCCTGCGCGGCCTGCGCGAGCGCTACGAGATTCACCACGGCGTGAAGCTCAAGGACGCGGCGCTGGTGGCGGCCGCCGTGCTCTCGCATCGCTACATCACCGACCGCTTCCTCCCCGACAAGGCGATCGATCTCGTGGACGAGGCCGCGGCGAAGCTGCGCATGGAGATCGATTCCATGCCGTCGGAGCTCGACGAGGTGCGCCGCCGCATCATGCAGCTCGAGATCGAGCGGGAGGCGCTGCGGAAGGAGAGAGACCAGGCGTCTCGCGAGCGGCTCGCGAAGCTCGAAAAGGAGCTGGCCGATCTCAAGGAACAGGACACGCAGCTGCGCGCGCACTGGGAGCAGGAGAAGGAAGTCATCCAGAACGTGCGCAAGCTCCGCGAGGGGGTCGAGCGCGTGCGCCTGGAGATCGAAGCGGCGCAGCGCAGCGGCGAATACGCCAAGGCATCCGAGCTCCAGTACGGGAAGCTGCCGGAGCTGGAGCGGCTGATCCAGGAGCAGGAGGCGAAGCTCGCCCAGCTTCAGAAACAGCAGCGGATGCTCAAGGAGGAGGTCGACGAGGAGGACATCGCCGAAGTGGTCGCCAAGTGGACCAACATCCCGGTGAGCCGGTTGATGGAAGGCGAAATCCAGAAGCTGATTCACATGGAGGAGCGCCTCCACCAGCGCGTCGTCGGCCAGGACGAGGCGATCGGGGCGGTCGCCAACGCGATGCGCCGCGCGCGCGCCGGCCTGCAGGATCCGAATCGCCCGCTCGGCAGCTTCATGTTCCTGGGGCCGACCGGCGTCGGCAAGACGGAGCTGGCCCGCGCGCTGGCGGAGTTCCTCTTCGACGACGAGCACGCGCTCATCCGGATCGACATGTCGGAGTATCAGGAGAAGCACACCGTCTCGCGGATGATTGGCGCGCCTCCCGGGTACATCGGCTACGACGAGGCCGGCCAGCTCACCGAGGCGGTCCGCCGGCGTCCGTATTCCGTCGTCTTGTTCGACGAGGTCGAAAAGGCGCACGTGGACGTGCTCAACGTGCTCCTGCAGCTCCTCGACGACGGGCGGCTGACCGACGGCAAGGGGCGAACGGTGGACTTCAAGAACACCGTGGTGATCATGACGTCGAACATCGGCAGCCAGTTCCTCGCCGAGCACGCCGGCGACCTGTCGGAAGGCGTCCGGCGGCAGGTGACCGAGGCGCTGCGGTCGCATTTCCGCCCGGAGCTGCTCAACCGCATCGACGAGATCATCTTCTTCCACGCGCTCGCGCTCGCGCACATGAAGCAGATCATCGACATCCAGATCCGCGGGCTGCTGAAGCGGCTCGAGGACCGCAAGATTCACGTCGAGCTGACCGATGCCGCACGGGAGTTCCTGGTCTCCGAGGGCTACGACCCCATGTATGGAGCTCGGCCGTTGAAGCGGACGATCCAGCGCCGCGTGCTCGATCCGCTGGCTCTGCGGGTCCTCGAAGGAGAATTCAAGGAGGGGGACCGCATCGCGGTCGATGTGGGAGAGAATGGTCTGATCTTCGAGAGGGCCGGCGCCGAGACAGCTGGCAGCCGGCACTCGGCAGTGACCTGAGCCGGGCCGCGGAGACGAGGCGGCGCGGAGAAGGTTTCGTGGCGCGGGCCTTGACGGCCCGCGAGGCGGACCGCAAGCGTCCGCCCCACCGCTTTCCTGCTTCGCGACTCCGTGCCTCCGTGGCTCGTGGGAGAGATAGTTGGCGAATCCTCGAAACCCTCCCGGCATGAACCCGCGGGAGAAGCGTTCCGGCGACCGGCGCGCGCTCGGGGCACCCGGCCGGCCCGGCAGCGCCGTCTGGTACGTCCTCGGCGCATTGATCGTGATGGCGCTCATGCAGGCATGGTTCCTGACGCCATCGGGGCGGCAGATCTCGTACAGCGAGTTCAAGCAGGCCGTCCGGGCGGGGCAGGTCGCCGAGGTCACTGTCGGCGACCAGGTCGTCCGGGGCACCTACACGCGCGAGGTCAACGGGCAGCGCAACTTCAACGCGGCCCGCATCGAGGATCCCAAGCTGCTCGAGGAGCTCGATGCGGCCGGCGTGATGTACACGGGTGAGTTCGTCAGCCGATGGCTGCCGCAGCTGCTCGGCTGGATGGTGCCGATTGTCATCTTCGTCGCGATCTGGAGCTTCTTCTTCCGCCGGATGGGCGGCGCAGAAGGCGGCGTCATGTCGTTTGCGCGCAGCAAGCACCGCGTGTTCGCGGAAGACGACGTGAAGGTGAGCTTCGCAGACGTCGCCGGCGTCGACGAGGCGGAGCAGGAGCTGAAGGAGATCGTCGAGTTCCTGAAGACCCCGAAGAAGTACACGGCGCTCGGCGGCCGGATCCCGAAGGGCGTGCTGCTGGTCGGCCCGCCGGGCACCGGCAAGACGCTGCTGGCGCGCGCGGTCGCGGGCGAAGCCAAGGTCCCCTTCTTCAGCATGAGCGGCTCCGAGTTCGTCGAGATGTTCGTCGGCGTCGGCGCGGCCCGCGTGCGCGACCTGTTTCAGCAGGCCGAGGCCAAGGCGCCCTGCATCATCTTCATCGACGAGCTCGACGCCCTCGGCCGCGCGCGCGTGCAGAGCCCCATGGGATCGCACGAGGAGCGCGAGCAGACGCTCAACCAGCTGCTCGCCGAGATGGACGGCTTCGACTCGCGCAAGGCAATCATCATCATGGGCGCGACCAACCGGCCCGAGGTGCTCGACCCGGCGCTGCTCCGGCCGGGCCGCTTCGACCGCCAGGTGCTCGTGGACAAGCCGGACGTCAAGGGACGCGAGGAAGTCCTCCGCATCCACACGCGCAACGTCAAGCTCTCTCCCGCGGTCGACCTGAAGGTCGTCGCCGCGCGGACGGCGGGCTTTGCCGGCGCCGACCTGGCGAATCTCGTGAACGAGGCGGCGCTGCTCGCGGCCCGCAAGGACAAGACCGCCGCCGACATGCAGGACTTCGACGAGGCCATCGACCGGCTCATCGCCGGCCTCGAGAAGAAGCGGGTGATGAACACCAAGGAACGCGAGATCGTGGCGTACCACGAGTCGGGCCACGCGCTCGTCGCCACGTTCATTCCCGGCATGGATCCGGTGCACAAGATCTCGATCGTGCAGCGCGGGTTCGGCGCGCTCGGCTACACGATGCAGCTCCCGCTGGAGGACCGCTACCTGATGCAGCGCAAGGACCTGCTCAACCAGCTGGCGGTGCTGCTCGGCGGCCGGACGGCGGAGGAGATCGCGCTCGGCGAGATCTCCACCGGCGCGCAGAACGACTTGCAGCGCGCCACCGACATCGCGCGCGCGATGGTCACCGAGTGGGGGATGAGCGATGTGCTCGGCGCCGTCAACTACGACGGCCACAAGCGCAGCAAGTTCCTGGACATCCCCATCGGCCCCGAACGCGGCGCCTATGCCGAGGACACGGCACGCCTGATCGACGCCGAGGTCAAGCGCATCATGACCGACGCGCACGCCGAGGCGCGGCGGGTTCTCTCCGCGCACCGCGAACAGCTCGAGGCCGTCACGCGCCGGCTGCTCGAACAGGAAGTGATGGAAGGCGAGCAGCTCCGCCAGATGCTCGGTATGCCGCCGCTGTCGCATGAGGCGCGGCACGAGACCGAGCCGCTGCCGCCGGTTCCCGGGGTGAGATAGCTGGCAGCCAGCAGCGGGCAGCCGGCGGTAGCCGGCAGCGAAAAGAAAAGGGCCGGCTGAAGCCGGCCCCCACAGACGATGTTGTTGCAGGGGCCGGCTTCAGCCGGCCCGAAGACTGCCGGCTGCCCGCTGCCGGCTGATCAGAATCGCGTGCCGAAGGCGATGCGGAACGCGCGGCCGCCGGTCTGGCCCGGATACGGCGTCGGGAAGTGCGTCCCTGCCGTGGCCTGGCCGTAACGCGGCCCCTCGGTGTACTCGGTGCGGTAGCCGTTCGCGTCGAGCGCGCCGGCCGCCTTCGCCGCCACCGTGCGGTCCCACGCGATCTGCTTCTGGTTGTCGAACATGTTGAACACTTCGACCTTGAACCAGGGACGCAGCGAGCGCCACACAGTCAGGTTGTAGGTCGCGGCGAAGTCCATGACGCCGTAACCCTTGAAGTCGTAGGCGCCGCGCTCGCCGAAGAACAGCGTCTGTCGCGTGGCGGCGCTGACGTCGCTCGCCGCATAGCCGGGGTTCTGCGCCAGCAGCTGCGCCGGCGTCGCGACCGACACCGTGTGGCTGTAGACGCCGCCCGAGTTCACACGCCACAACGGGGTGAAGTCCACCGAGCCGAAACGTCCGAGCGACTGCGCATAGTTGCCGTAGACCCGCAGCTTGTGGCGCTGGAAGTTGTCCAGCCGGCCCGCGGGCGCCAGGCGGTCGAGCGCCGGGCCGTAAATCTCCGGGAAGTTCCCGTACACCGACGGAATGCCGGGCTGATTCGCCGCCTCGCCCGCGAACGTGCCGTGGTTGCGGAGCTGCAGCGTGTAGTGACCGTCGATGGTGATGTTGTCGCCGATGCGGTACCCGCTCTGCAGGACCATCGCCTGGTAGTCGCGATAGAGCGCATCCGTGTTGTCGTAGACGCGGTTCGCCAGGGTGCCCACGAGCGGCACCGTGGTGACGCCGGTCGTCATGTCGATGAAGTCCTCGACGAAGTTCGACGACGAGCGCCACGCGTAGGTTGCCTTCGCGTGGCCGCGGCTGCCGAGCTCACGGCCGAGACCGAGCGTGAACTCACGCGTCAGCGGCGATTTGATGCCGTCCGCCACCCGCACGTTCGCCGTCGGGAAGTTCGCGAACACCACGCGCGTATAGTTGGCGAGGTCGAAGCCGGGCGCGAAATCGCTGCCCGAACCAGCCGGCCCCGAGTAGACATAGTCCACTTCGCTCGGACGACCGACGTTGGTATTCGTCGCGAACTGCACCTGGCTGTACTTGCCCGAGTAGTGACCGTAGGTGCTGTAAAGAACCGTCCGACCGTTCCCCTGCAGGTCGTAGCTCGCCGCGAACCGCGGCACGATGGACATGGAGTCCACAGTGGTGATGTCGCCCGTCGCGTCGCTGCCAACCGCCTCGAAGCGGGTGCCGAGGTCCAGCGTCAGGCGCGGCGTGACCGTCCAGCGATCCTGCACGTAGACCGACGTCGTGGTGATGTCGACCTTCGCTCCGCGCGTCGCCTGGAAGTTCCAGATCTCGCTGACACCCGGCGTGAACACCGGCACCGGCGCGCCGGACGCGTCGCGCACGACGCTGCCGTTCGCCGTCAGGTAGTCCGTGAAGAACACGTAGCCCGTTGACGACTGCGAGTTGCCGCCCACCCCCGTGCTCACGAAGTACTCCGCGCCACTCTTCATCTCGTGGCTGCCGAAGCGTTCCGTGGACAGCAGCGTCGCGACGCTGCCGGTGACCTGGCGGTTGTTGCGCTGTTCAGGGTCGGTCGCGTCGAGGTACGGCGCGTTGTAGAAGAGACCACCCGGCACGCCCGCGAGCGCACCCATCGTGCGGAACGGCGAATCGACCAGCGCCGTGCTGGTGCCGCCGTTGTTGCGGAAGCTCTGGTGCTTCTCCGAGTACTGCACCGTCGCGAAGTACCGCTGCTTCATCGTGCCGCTGTAGTTCGCCCCGAACAGGCGGTTCGGAAGCTGGCGGGTCGTCAGCGTCCCGGCGTCGAGCAGCGCCGCGGCGCCCACTGCCGAGCGGTTGGCTTCCTCCGTCGCGTTCTCGATGAAGCTGACCTGCACCATCTGCGTCGGCGCAAGGGTTCCGGTGAACTTCACCTCACCGCGGCGATTCGTGTCGGTGCGGGTGTAGCCGGCGCCGTTCTGCGCGAAGGTGTTGGACGTGTTCGCCTTCTCGAGCCGGCCCGCGCCGAAGAACCAGAGGCGATCGCGCAGCACCGGGCCGCCGAACGTGCCCTCGTGCGTCTTGCTGAGGATGTCGGCGTGCTGGATGTTGGCGGCGCGCTCGAGCGGCGTCTGGGTGACCCACGACGGGTTGCTCAGCCCCTCACGGAAGCTGCCGCTGAAGAAGTTGCCGCCGCTCCGGGTGACGACATTCACCACGCCGCCCGAGAACCGCCCGTACTCGGCGGAGATGCCGTGCGCGAGGACACTGGTCTCCTGGATGGCATCCTCGATGAACAGGTTGTTGGGCGTGCCCTGGATGTTGTCGTTGACGTCAACGCCGTTGACCATGAACACGTTGTCGAACCCGAAGCTCCCGGCGATCGTCAGCTGGTTGGGATTGGAGACGTTGGCCGTCACGCTCGGGGAGAACTCACCGATGTCAACCGGCCGGCGACCCACGGGCAGCAGGTCAATCTGCTCCTTCGTGTAGGCCTGGCTCATCTTCGGCGCCGCCATCGGCGACGGCGCTTCGGCCGTCACGGTCACGGTCTCCGTCACGGTGGCCAGCGACATAGTCGCGTCCACGACGGCAAGGCCGCCCACGCCCACCTCGACCCCATCGCGCACGGCCGGCTGGAAGCCGGAAATCTCGAAGGTCACGCGGTACGTGCCCGGAAGCAGTCCCCGCAGGTAGAACACGCCGTTCTCGTCCGATACGGCGAAGCGCTCACCCTGGAGGCTTGGTGACGTGGCCGTTACGGTCACGCCCGGGAGAGGCAGCGTGTCAATGGACTGGACCACGCCAGATACCGTGCCTGCCTGCACACCCTGGCCGACTACAGGTGTGGCCGACGCGGACAGGCAAACCAACAACAATCCAAACGAAGCAAATCGCCGCACAGAGGACATAGCTTTACCTCAGTCTCGTTATCGGACTGCCCTCGGCAGAGCTTTAACGGACTCCAGAGCCGGGCCGGCCGGCCGGTATTTCGGGACGGCATACCCTCCTCACCGGGACGGGTCCCCGTCCGCCGGGGCGAACGCGCCTCCACATGGCTGGAGCGGAGGGGCTGCATGGCTCCTTTTCTTTTTACCCTGTCGACAGACGGAGCTGGCGTCTTCCCGAAGGGGCACTTCAGCTCCGCCTCGAGGACTCCTGCGCCTCCCACGCTCAACCTCATCGTCGAAGCTTGTGGTGTGCGTCGATGCGACAGACGCGACAAAAACGTCGTCTGTTGCCGTCAGAGAAGCGCATCTCTGCTTGAAAACTTTGGAGGCGAGGCGTAAGGTGGAAATTGAATTCGGCAGCGACCAGGAGGGCCTATGGGGACGCACTCGCGACACGTGTCACGCTCATCAGATCCCCTGGACGTTCCGTTCAAACAGCTGACCGTTCGCACGCTCACGAGGCCCGCGTCCGAGGCGATCGAGCGCGTGCGTGGTGAGTTCGTCGAGATGCGCGGGTTCTCGCCCACGCTCCAGCAGGCGGCCCGGCTGTTTCATCTCCCGCAGGATGAGTGCTCCCGAGTGCTGGGCACTCTCTTGAAGGAAGGCTTCATCCGGCAGACGACCGACGGCCGATTCCGGCTGATTACTGATTAGTAGCTGACCCGTGGGGTCAGGGGAGCGGAACCATGGATGTGGGCGCCACGCTTCAGAGCGCCCGCGAGAGCCGGGGTCTCTCGCTCGACGAGCTATCCGACAGGACGAAGATCAGCGTCCGTCTGCTGCGCGCGCTGGAGCGCAACGCCGTCGACGTGCTTCCACGCGGCATCTTCATGCGCGGCTACCTTCGCGCATACGCGACGGAAGTTGGCCTCGACCCGGCCGAAACCGTCGAAAGCTATCTCGCGCAGTTCGAGCCGCTCGAGCCGGTCACGCCATCGACCGACGAGCACCGCGAGGATGACGTTCCGGCCGAGGAGCTCGTCGTGCTCAACAGGTACGGCTCGTTCGATCCGTCTGCGGACTCGGGCAGCGAAGCGGGGAAAGCGATCGCCATTGCGCTCGTCTCTCTCGGGTTTGTGGCGTACCTCTCATTGGGCACGGCGCGCGAGCCGGTTGCCTCGGAGCCGACGCTGCCGGCGGACATCGCGTCCGCAGTGGATCGGCGCGACGGCGCGGCGGTGCTTCCAGCCGGCGACGTGAGCGTGCCGGTTGCCACGAGCGGCAATGCACTCGAGATCGCGATCCACCCGGCGGGGCCGTGCTGGGTGGAAGCGATCGTCGATGGCGACAGGCGCCTCTACCGCCTGATGAGCGCTGGCGATCGCGAAGCCATCACGGTCCACGAGGATCTGACGTTGCGCGTGGGCGACCCCTCAGCGTTCCGCTTCTCGATCAACGGGAGAGCCGGCCGCGTGACCGGGCGCGCTGGTCAACCGATTACGATCCGCATCGACCCCGAGAACTTCAGCGATTTTCTTCCGGGCTAGTCACGAATCGCACATCACAAATCACGAATCCGTCACGCACCCCTCGGACGCGGAGCGTACGAGGCGCACGTACTTGCCGAGCACGCCTCCGGTGGCCTTCGCCGGCGGCGCTTGCCACGCCGTCTTCCGGGCCGCCAGCTCGGCGTCGCCGAGCTCGACGTTCAGCTCGCCGGCGGTTGCATCGACCGTAATCCGGTCGCCGCTCCGGACGAGCGCAATTGGTCCACCCTCCTGCGCCTCCGGTGTGATATGTCCGATGATGAACCCGTGCGAGCCGCCGGAGAAGCGGCCATCGGTCAGCATCGCCACATCCTTCCCGAGCCCCGCGCCCATGATCGCTGACGTCGGCGTGAGCATCTCGGGCATGCCGGGTCCGCCGCGAGGTCCTTCGTAACGGATCACCACCACTGTCCCCTTGACGATCTCGCCGCGCTCGAGCCCGGCAAGCATCTCCTCTTCCGAGTCGTACACCTTGGCAAGTCCGGAGAACCGCTCTCCTTCCTTCCCCGTGATCTTCGCCACGGCGCCTTCCGGCGCGAGGTTGCCGCGGAGGATCCGGATGTGTCCTCTTGGCAGGACCGGCTTCTCGATCGGCTGAATGATCTGCTGTCCTGTCTCGAGCGGACGCAGGTCGGCCACGTTGTCCGCCAGCGTCCGTCCGGTCACGGTCATGCAGTCACCGTGCAGAAGCCCCCGTTCCAGCAGGTACTTCATCAAGGCCGGCGTTCCACCGACGGAGTGGAAGTCCTCCTGGACGTACTTGCCGCTTGGCTTCAGGTCCGCGAGGAGCGGCACACGGTCACTGGCCTTCTGAAAATCGTCGAGCGAAAGAGGGACGCCGGCGGCGCTGGCGATCGCGAGCAGGTGCAGGACCGCGTTGGTCGAGCCGCCGACGGCCATGACCATCGTGAGCGCGTTGTCGAAGGCTTTCCGCGTCAGGATGTCGCGCGGCTTGAGGTCGCGCTCGAGCAGGAGCCGCGCCGCAGCGCCGGCGCGGCGGCACTCGTCCGCCTTGCCCGGGTCTTCGGCCGGCAACGACGAACTGTATGGCAGCGACAGGCCGAGCGCCTCGATTGCCACCGCCATCGTGTTGGCCGTGTACATGCCGCCGCAGGCGCCTGCGCCGGGACAGGAATGCCGCACGATCTCCAGCCGTTGCTCGTCCGTGATGACGCCGGCCAGGTATTCGCCGTACGACTGGAAAGCCGAGACGATGTCGCGCGGCTTGCCGAGCGCGAACCCGGCGCGAATCGTCCCGCCGTAGACCATGAGCGCGGGACGGTTCAGACGCGCCATGGCCATGACCGAACCGGGCATGTTCTTGTCGCAGCCCGGCACGGCAATCAGCGCGTCGTACCACTGCGCGCCCACGACCGTCTCGATCGAGTCGGCGATGAGATCGCGCGACGGCAGCGAGTAGCTCATGCCGTCGGTCCCCATCGACAGGCCGTCGCTGACGCCGATCGTGTTGAAGCGGAGACCGACGAGGCCCGCCGCCTGCACGCCTTCCTTCACGAGCGCGGCGAGCCGGTCGAGGTGCATGTTGCAGGTGTTGCCCTCGTACCACATGCTGCAGATGCCGACCTGCGGCTTCTGCAGATCCGCGTCGGTCAGGCCGATGCCGTAAAGCATCGCCTGCGACGCGCCCTGGCTGCGGGGCTGCGTGACGCGCGAGCTGTACTTGTTCATAGTGGGCAGTGGGCAGTGGGCAGTGGGCAGGCATTCGGCCGGTTCTTCCGGCTGAAGCCGGAAGCCACAGGTAGCTGGATGATTGTGGCTTCCGCCTTCAGGCGGAAGGCGATCTGCCGACTGCCCACTGCCGACTGCAGACTAAACGGTCACCGGCTGCGGCGCCGTGACCGGGTCGAGGAACGGCATCATCTTGCGCAGCCTGGAGCCGACCACCTCCACCGGATGGTTGCGATCGGCTTCGCGCATCGCCTTGAATGTATTCGAGCCGGTTTCGTTCTCCTCGATCCACTTCTTCGCGAACGTGCCGTCCTGGATCTCCTTCAGGATCTGCCGCATCGTCGCCTTCGTCTCCTCCGTGACGATGCGCTGGCCGGACGTGTAGTCGCCGTATTCCGCGGTGTCGCTGATTGAATACCGCATGTACTGCAGCCCGCCCCGATACATCAGGTCGACGATGAGCTTCAGCTCGTGGAGGCATTCGAAGTAGGCGATCTCCGGCTGGTAGCCCGCTTCGATGAGCGTCTCGAAGCCCGCCTTGACGAGGGCGCTGGTGCCGCCGCAGAGGACGGCCTGTTCGCCGAACAGGTCCGTCTCCGTCTCTTCCTTGAACGTGGTCTCGATGATCCCCGCGCGGGCGCACCCGATCGCGCGGCCGTACGAGAGCGCCAGCGCCTTCCCGCCACCGCTGGCGTCCTGGTGCACAGCGAGCAGGCCCGGCACGCCGGCGCCCTCGATGAACATCTCGCGCAGCCGGTGACCGGGCGCTTTCGGCGCAATCATCGACACGTCCACGTTGGCGGGCGGCACGATCCAGTTGAAGCGAATCGCGAAGCCGTGCGCGAACATCAGCGTCTTCCCCGCCGTGAGGTGCTGCTCGATGTCGGCCCTGTAGACCTTCGCCTGGTGCTGATCCGGGATGAGAATCATGATGACGTCGGCCCAGTTCGCCGCGTCGGCAACGCTCATGACCCGGAGGCCGGCCGCCTTCGCCTTGTCGACGGACTTGCTCGCCGCCGGAAGGCCGACGACCACGTCGACGGCGCTGTCCTTGAGATTGAGCGCGTGGGCGTGCCCTTGCGAGCCGTAGCCTATGACGGCGACCTTCTTTTTCCGTATCAGGTCGATATTCGCGTCCTGGTCGTAGTACATCGTCGCTGCCATTCTTGTTCTCCCAGGCAGACCTGAAGGTCCGCCTCTACGTCGTGCGGTGTAGAGGCCGACCTTCAGGTCGGCCTAATCCTACGAATACTGTCCTGCCGACAGCGTGGTGTCGCCGCGGCGCATGGCCACCTGGCCGGTGCGCACCATCTCGATGATCCCGAGCGGCTCGAGGCGCGCGATCACGTTGTCCACGTGCGGCGGCTCGCCGGTGATCTCGAGCGTCATCGTCTGCTCGCCGGTGTCCACGATGTGCGCGCGCGTCTCGTCGACGACGCGCAGCAGCGCGGCGCGGTCGTGCCCGGCCACGGCCACCTTCACCAGCGCCAGGTCGCGCGCCACGGCGGGCACCGTCCCGAGGTCCTCGACCTGCAGCACGTTCACGAGCTTGTAGAGATACGCCGTGACCCGCTCGGCGCTCGTCTGATCGCTGTCGATCACGATCGTCATGCGCGAGATGCCCTCTTCCGAGGTCCGGCCCACGGTGAGCGACTCGATGTTGAACGCGCGACGGCGAAACAGGTTGGCGACGCGGTTGAGCACGCCAGGCTTGTCTTCGACCAGGGCGACTAGGGTATGGTGCACGTAAATGATCCTTGTCGATTCTTGATTTCTGATTATTGATTGTTGAATCGTTGTTGAATGGCGATTGTTGATTGGTGATTGATTCAACAATCAAGAATCACCAGTCAACAACCAATCAAGATCAGAAATCAACAATCGATAATGCTGTTCAGATCGGATCGTCCGCCGTTTCCACGAGCACCGACGGCTGCTCGGGCCGGCGGATCATCGCGTGGAGGTCCGCGCCGGCCGGCACCATCGGATACACGCTGTCTTCCTGTTCCACGCGGAAGTCGATGAGGACCGTGCCCTCGGCGTTGCGCGCCTGCTGGACGATGTCGTTCACCTCGGGCCGCTGTTCCACGCGCAGGCCGAGCAGCCCATGCGCATCGGCCAGCTTGACGTAGTCGGGGCTGCGCAGCGGCGTTGCGGCATAGCGCCTCTCGTAGAAGAACTCCTGCCACTGGCGGACCATGCCGAGGTAGCCGTTGTTGATGATCGCGACGTTCACCTTGAGGCCCTCCTGCGCCGCCGTGGACAGCTCGGCCTGCGTCATCTGGAAGCCGCCGTCGCCGACGATGGCCCACACTTCGGCGTCGGGCCGAGCCATCTTGGCGCCGATCGCTGCCGGCAGGGCGAAGCCCATCGTCCCGAGACCGCCCGAGGTGATGAGCGAGCGCGGGGTCTCGTGATGGTAGTACTGCGCCTCCCACATCTGGTGCTGGCCCACGTCGGTCACCACGAGCGCCTTGCCTTCCGTGATTCGCCAGATGTCGTTGATCACGTGGGCCGCGTACAGGTGACCGTTGTCCGGCAGCGACTGGATGTCGCGAACCGCGTTGTCGCCCTTCATCGAGGCGATGTACTTGAGCCACGGACCGTGCTGGGCCGGCTCGAGGACGTCGAGCAGGTCGCGCAGCGTTTCGCGCAGGTCGGCGACGATGGCCGCGTCGGCGACGACGTTCTTGTTGATCTCCGACGGGTCGATGTCGATGTGGATCTTCCTGGCGTTCTGGGCGTACGTCTTCAGGTTGCCGGTCACGCGATCATCGAAGCGCATGCCGAACGCGAGCAGGAGGTCCGCCTCCTGAATGGCGTGGTTGACCCACGCCTCGCCGTGCATGCCCATCATGCCGATGTTCAGCGGATGGCTCGCGGGGACGCCGCCGAGACCGAGCAGCGTCATCGCCACGGGCGCCTGGATCAGCTCCGCGAAGGCTCGCACCTCGTCCATGGCGCCGCTCTGGATGATCCCCTGCCCGGCGAGGATGACCGGCTTGCGCGACGCGCGTATGAGCTCCACCGCTTTCTGCACCTCGGTCCGGCCGACCATCTGCTTGGGGCGGTAGCCGCGCATCTTCACGGATGCCGGATCCCACTCCCAATCCGTCGACGCCTGCTGCGCATCCTTGGTGATGTCAACCAGCACGGGTCCGGGACGTCCGGACTTCGCCAGATGGAACGCCTCCTTCATGGCGGGCATGATGTCCTGGACGCGCGTGACGAGGAAATTGTGCTTCGTGATCGGCAGCGTGATGCCGCTGATGTCGGTCTCCTGGAAGGCGTCGTAGCCGATCATCTTGCTTGGCACCTGGCCGGTGATGCAGACGATGGGCGAGGAGTCCATCTGCGCCGTGGCGATCCCGGTGACGAGGTTCGTCGCGCCGGGCCCGGAGGTGGCAATGGCGACACCCACCTCCCCGCTGGCGCGTGCGTACCCATCGGCCATGTGCGCTGCGCCCTGCTCGTGCCGCACGAGGACGTGGCGGACGGGGTAATCGAGCATCGCGTCGTACGCAGGCAGGATGGCCCCGCCGGGATAGCCGAATACGGTGTTTACCCCTTCATGGACGAGACATTCCCAGATGATCTGCGCGCCTGAACGTTTGGGCATGTGGTCAAGTGTGCACCGCTCGGCACACATACGTCAAATTGATACTCCTTCGAAGACGATAAGCGATCTTGATATTGCAGCCTTGAGCCGATCCGTACGGGGGGCAGACCCTGCACGACTCGTCACTGGGGTCTGACCCCATTTCAGCTTGCTGTTGGCGGGCTAACGGCAGTGGTCCGATCCTTGAACTGAGTAACGACTTCGAGGAGAGACCATGAACACCCAATGGACCATTGCCGCCCTGCTCAGCTCCGCGTTGATCGTGGGCTGCAGCGACCGTGGCACCGACAACGCCCAGAATCTGGAACCGCAGCAGGACCGGGCCCTGGCCACCGAGCCGGGTACCGCCGACCCCGCGAACCCGGCGACGCCGGCCGCTCCTGCCCCAGCCGTGGACAACTCTGCTGCACGAGTCGACGGAAATGACACGACCGGTGCGCGCGCGACGACTGGCTCACAGCCGGCCCGACCGGCACCGGCGCCTGCTGCTCCGCCAACCGCGCGCGACGTTGCTCCCGCGCCGGCACCGCCGCCGCGTCCACAGTGGCGCGAAGTGACGGTTCCTGCCGGCACGGCGCTTCCCCTCGAGCTCATGACGGCGCTGTCATCGGAAACGGCGACCGTCGAGATGCCGGTGCGTGCCCGCCTGCGGCAGGCGGTGATGATCGACGGCGCCACCGTCGTCCCGGCCGGCGCGACGCTGTCGGGCAACGTCTCCGAAGTCGAGCGCGCCGGACGCGTGAAAGGCCGCTCTCGACTCGTCGTCCGGTTCACCGAAGTCGAAAGGGATGGCGACAGAGAGGACCTGAGGACGAACCCGGTCGTATTCGAAGGCGAGGCCACCAAGGGTGAGGACGCGACGAAGGTCGGCGTCGGCGCCGGCATCGGCGCGGCGATCGGCGGCGTACTCGGCGGCGGCAGTGGCGCGGCGAAGGGCGCGGCCATCGGCGGCGCGGCCGGCGCGGGTACCGTGCTCGCCACCCGCGGCCGCGAGGTGGAGCTCGCCAGCGGGACCAACATCGACGCCACGCTCGCCACGCCGATGGAGCTTCGCGTTCCTGTTCGCTAGTCACTCGGCGCCACAGCAGGTTCCGCAACGCGAACGAGGTTGCGGCCATCATTCTTCGCGCGGTAGAGCGCCTCGTCAGCTGCCTTCACGAGAATCGATGCATCGCTGTCCTCGCGTCCTGTCATCGCCGCCGCGCCGAGGCTGATGGTGAGACGGCCGCGCGCCGTCCCGGGATGCCAGATGTTCCGCTCTTCCACCGCGGCGCGAATGCGCTCGGCCAGCACGGAGGCGCCCGCCGCGTCGGTGTCGGGGAGCAGCACGGCGAACTCTTCGCCGCCGTAGCGGGCCACGATGTCGCCGGCGCGCCCCACGCACTCGGCGATGACGGAGGCCACCTTTTTCAGCGAGTCGTCGCCCGCCTGGTGCCCGAGCGCGTCGTTGTAGGCCTTGAACCCGTCGATGTCCGCCATCAGCAGCGACAGACGCGACTTCGAGCGCGTCGACCGCCGCCACTCCATCTTGAGCTCTTCTTCGAAAGATCGCCGGTTGGCCACCTCGGTCACGGCGTCCACATACGACAGCAGCTCGAGCTTGCGATTGGCATCCTCGAGCTGGTCGGTGCGCTCCCGGACCTGGCGCATGAGGTCTGCCTGCAGGTCGCGCAAGAGGCGGAGCCGCCACCGGTAGAGACCGAAGAACACCAGGGCCACGGCGCCCGCACACAAGGCGACGAGACCGAGCGAGACCTGCACATCGAACCACGACCGCATCAGTTCAACAGTGTCGTTCACTCTTCTGGCTTCCCGCTGCTCAGTTCGTGTTCAGGTTCGGTTCCTGGTGCGGCGTTCACGGTGCAAGGTTCGGGTTCGCAGCGCCCGCGCCCGCGCACTCCCGGCGCCGGGCGCGTCGCGAGGCGCGGAACATCGAACGTTGGAGCTGGAACACCGGAACCGAACGTTGAACGTGAACACGAACAGAGAAGAGAGAACCAAGAAGCGTGAACGACGGGTCAAGAACCGGGCGCCGGCTTGTCCTCCGCGGCGGGCCCGACGGCAGCTTCCGCTGCTGCAAACCCTATCCTGGAATGCGTGCCGTCACAGAACGGCTTCTTCGTGGAGCCGCCACATCGGCACAACGCGACCGGCCGCTTCTCGACCGCGTATTCGCGTCCTTCCCAGTCGATCACCGTGACGTCATCACCCTCGACCACGTACGGGCCGTTCTTCCGGACGCGAACCGTAATCGCCATCAGCCCATCCTCTGCATGGACGCGAGGAAGTCGGCGTTGGCCTTCGTCTTCCCCATCTTGTCGAGCAACAGCTCCATCGCCTCGACCGGCGACAGCGGGTTCAGCACCTTGCGCAGGACCCACACGCGATTGAGATCCTCTTTCGCCAGCAGGAGCTCCTCCTTGCGCGTCCCGCTCTTGGTGATGTCTATCGCCGGGAACACCCGCTTGTCCGACAGCTTGCGGTCGAGGTGGATCTCCATGTTGCCCGTGCCCTTGAACTCCTCGAAGATCACGTCGTCCATCCGCGAGCCGGTGTCGATCAGCGCCGTCGCGATAATCGTGAGCGACCCGCCTTCCTCGATGTTCCGCGCCGCCCCGAAGAACCGCTTCGGCTTCTGCAAGGCGTTCGAATCGAGGCCGCCCGACAGCACTTTGCCCGACGGCGGGATGACGGTGTTGTAGGCACGCGCCAGCCTCGTGACCGAGTCGAGCAGGATCACGACGTCCTTCTTGTGCTCGACCAGGCGCTTCGCCTTTTCAATCACCATCTCCGCCACCTGCACGTGCCGCTGTGCCGGTTCGTCGAACGTTGACGAGATCACCTCTCCCTTCACGGAGCGCTGCATGTCGGTGACCTCTTCCGGACGCTCGTCGATGAGCAGGACGATGAGGAAGACCTCGGGATGGTTCAGGACAATGGACTGCGCCAGGTTCTGCAGCAGCATCGTCTTGCCCGTGCGGGGCGCCGCGACAATCAACCCACGCTGACCCTTGCCGACCGGCGTCATGAGATCCATGACGCGCGCGGAGAGATTGTCGGGCGTCGACTCCAGGGTCAACGCTTCCTGCGGGTACAGCGGCGTGAGGTTCTCGAAGAACAGCTTCTCCCGCGTCTGGTCGGGCGCCTCGAAATTGACCGCCTCGACCTTGATCAGCGCGAAATAGCGCTCGCCTTCCTTCGGCGGACGTATCTGGCCCGACACGGTGTCGCCGGTGTGCAGGTCGAACTTGCGGATCTGCGACGGCGAGACGTAGATGTCGTCCGGCCCCGGCAGGTAGTTGTAGTCCGGCGCGCGAAGGAACCCGAAGCCGTCCGGCAGCACCTCCAGCACGCCTTCGGAGAAAATAAACCCACTCTGCTCTGTCTGCGCCTTGAGGATCTGGAAAATCAGGTCCTGCTTGCGCATCCCGGTGGCGCCGGCGACATTCAGGTCCTTGCCGATCTGGGTGAGCTTCTGGATGCTCATGTCCTTCAGATCGTTGATGTTCAGGCTGGGACGGTTCTGCGGCGGCGCCGGCACCGGCGGCGCCGACGGCGGCGCGGGCGGTGGGGACGGCGCAACCTCCCTGCGCGGTTCGGTGGTGCTGCTGGCCGGGACGCTCTCGGACACCGCAACAGCCTGCGGCGCCGGCTCGACGGCCCTTCCCTGCGCCTGTGCGCGCCCCGCCCCTTGACGTTTCTGGGTCGGCATGGATGAGTGCCCTGTCAACTTAGAAGGCGTGTTCGATGGTGATGAGTTTGAGTAAATCAGGTACCGCACGCACAGCCGCGCGGCGACGCGACGCCGCATCCTCCAGACGCGGCAATACTCCAGGTGTGTATGATTCGGGGCGAGTATAGGACCGGCTCTCGAGAGTGTCAACAAATCCCGTCGCGCCCCCTGCGTGCGACACGTTCCCTCCGGGGGTGGTCGGGAAGGGGGGGAGGCGTGCTACGATCCGCGACCATGAGCGCTCATTTTCTTCGTCCGGCCCTCGTGGCCCTTCTTCTGTCCTGGGTATTCGTCGCGGTGCACGCGCAGCAGCGCGCGGCGCAACCGCCGGCAATCGATGACGACGACATCGGCGGCGTCGTGAGCGGTCCGAATGGGCCGGAGGCCGGTGTATGGGTGATTGCCGAAACGCGTGACCTGCCCGTCCGCTACATCAAAAGCGTCGTGACGGACGACCAGGGACGCTATGTCGTGCCGGACCTGCCAAAGGCGAACTACAGCGTCTGGGTCCGCGGGTACGGCCTGGTGGATAGCCCCAAGATGACCAGCGCCCCGGGCCGGCAGCTGAACCACACGGCGACCGCCGCTCCCAGCGAGGCGGCGGCCGCTCACTACTACCCCGCCATTTATTGGTATTCCATGCTGAAGATTCCCGGCGCCGACGAATTCGGCGGGAAGACCAGCATCCCGGCCATGGTGACGCAGACCGACTGGCTGAACCAGATGAAGAACAACGGCTGCGTCGGGTGCCATCAGCTTGGTCAGCTCTCCACGCGGACGATCCCGACCGCCCTGGGCACTTTCGCCTCGCACGAGCAGGCGTGGATGCGCCGTGTTCAGTCGGGACAGTCGGGCCAGCAGATGCTCGGCCAGCTGTCCGCCCTGGGCAGCACGTCCTTCAAGAACCTGGCGGACTGGACCGAACGCATCGCGAAGGGGGAGCTGCCCTTTGCCAAGCCGCCGCGGCCGCAGGGCGCCGAGCGGAATATCGTCGTCACGCTTCGCGACTGGATGGACGACAAACATTACCTGCACGACCTGATTTCCACTGACAAGCGCTATCCCACGGTCAACGCCAACGGGCCGCTGTATGGATCGCCGGAATACAGCTCGGACAACATTCCAATCCTCGACCCGGTAAAGAACACCACGACCATCTTCCGCGCACCGGTGCGCGACGAAGATACGCCACTCGGACTCGGGCCGGGTCACGCTGCTGCGCTGATGCCGCTTCAGCCGTCCCCTTACTGGGGTGAAGAGCAGATCTGGGTTCAGAAGGTCAACAATCACAACTCGATGCTCGACAAGGCTGGACGTGTGTGGATGGCCGCGGCAGTCAGGGGACCGGACAACCCGCCGTTCTGCAGGTCAGGGTCAGATCACCCGTCGGCGAAGTTGTTCCCGATGAACCAGTCGATGCGCCACGTGTCGGTGTGGGACCCGAAGGCCAACAAGTATCAGTTCGTCGACACCTGCTTCAATACTCATCACCCGCAATTCGGGTTCGACGCGAACGACACGTTGTGGACCAGCGGCGGCGGGCCGGTCGTTGGCTGGGTGAACACCAAGATGTTCCTGGAGACCGGTGACTCGGTGAAGTCGCAGGGCTGGACGGCGCTGATCCTCGACACGAACGGCAACGGCCGGCGCGACGCGTACGTCGAGCCGGATCAGCCGGTCGATCCGACGAAGGACAAGCGCGTCGCGACCGGCTTCTATGCCGTGATGCCGCATCCGACCGACGGATCGGTGTGGGGCTCGTATCGGTCCAACCCCGGCGCCGTCGTGCGGGTCGTTCCCGGTCAGAACCCGCCAGCGACGACGCTCACCGAGGTCTACAACGTGCCGAAGCCCGGGTTCGGCGTCCGCGGTGGCGATATCGACAAGCAGGGCGTGGTGTGGGTGTCGCTGGCCAGCGGTCATATCGGCAGCTTCGATCGACGCAAGTGCAGAGGCCCGCTCAACGGGCCGAAGGCGACAGGCGATCATTGTCCCGAGGGCTGGTCGTTCTACCAGTATCCCGGCCCCGGCTTCAAAGGCGTTGGCGAGAACAGCGCCGAGTCGAGCTACTACTCCTGGGTCGACCAGCACAATACGTTCGGCCTGGGCGAGGACGTGCCGATGTCGACGGGCAATTTGAACGACGGCATCCTCGCGCTGAAGGACGGCAAGTGGGTCGTGCTGCGCGTGCCCTACCCGATTGGCTTCTACGCGAAGGGCTTCGACGGCCGCATCGACGATCCCAAG
>DATDHP010000079.1:0-2834 GCA_036521515.1 Vicinamibacterales bacterium | reverse complement strand
TGCTCGAGCAGCCGCATCGCATCGATTCGCAATCCCACCGCGACCCGGTCATCACCCGCGACGAGCCCGAGTTCCTCCAGCACCCGCTCCAGGGTCCACCGGATCGCGCCTCGAAGGATTGGGTCCGTCGAGAGATCGGGGAAGCGACAGGGCACGTGGTGCCACCGGCCACTGGGCAAGGAAGTGCGCAAATAGCGCGACCATTGAATGGTCCCGCGAGGGGCCTGCCGCGTATCCTCTTTGAAGTCGAAGCCGCGCTTCAACTCCTGAATGAGCGCTCGCAGGCGGACGATGACAGGACCGGCCAATGATCTTGCTGAGTGCAGAGAAAGACTCATCTTTGGCCATGCGACTCCTCGACGATCAGAGCGAGCAAGCCAAGGCGCTGGCAGATGCTCGTGACTATACCTGCACCTGAGGCTGCTGAATGAAATCGGTTTGATTTCTGGAGAGGCTATGACCGTTTACATCTTGATACGTGAAGACCAGAACGAACACGGCTACCTCGACACTTCCGTCATCGGCGTATTTCGCGATAAGCGCGCCGCGAAGGAACAGGAGGCCTTCGAGTGCCGGGAAGCCCGAGAGCAGGGGCTTGTAGTGGAGGACGAGGACAGTCCTGACGGCGAATGGCAGGTATCCTGGATGGTTAAGAAGTACCTCGTGAGTTGATTCGTCAGGCCATCATTCCAGTCACGCCTCGAACCTGTGCCGAATTCGGAAAGACGCGGTCGAGCTGCGCGGATGTCAGGTCGAATGCACCTGCAATCGCCGCCTTCAGCACGGCTCGCGTGTCGAGGGTGGGCTCGAGGTCGCGCCCCTCGAAGAGCGCTGCAGGCCCGAGCCCGGGCCAATCCGCGAACACTCTCGACTGCGCCACGCGGGGGCCGATCACGAAACCCGCGCCGGCCGTCCCGTGATCGGTGCCGCGCGTGCCGTTCGGTCGCGCGGTCCGACCGAACTCTGTCATGACGACCATCGTCGTGTCGTTCCACGCCTGACGCATTTCGGCGCGAAACGCCACGATCCCGTCCGCAAGCTGGCCCAGCAGGCGGTCCAGCGCTCCTCCGGCCATCCCCTGGTTGGCGTGGGTGTCCCACCCGCTGAACTCCATCGCAGCGATGTTCGGTCCGTTGTCCTGCCGGAGGATCCGCGCAGCGGCCTGCATGAGCGGCGTGATCCCGCCGCGCCGCGCATTGGCGCGCGCCATCGGCTCCTCGCCCACGAGACCCTGCTGCTGCAGGGCAGCCTCGAAACGGCCGTGCAGGATCGCATCGGCCCGATACAGCAGCGCGAGTCGATCGAGGAACGCATCGTCGACCGCGCCAAGCTGCGCCGGCGACCAGGTCTGCACGTCGAACGAGCCGCTCAGCGACAGCGGCATGCCGGCGGCAATGGCGATCCCGGCCCGCCGGCCAGACATCACCTGCAGCAGGCGGTTCAACCAGCCGTCCGACGATCCAACCGGGCGATCGAGGCCGGACTCGAGCACCGCCTGGCCGTCGAAGTGACTGCGCGTGCGATGCGGAATGGCCATCGCGTGGACGGCAACGAGCTCGCCCCGCTCCCAGAACGGCGCGAGCGCCGCCAGACCCGGCGCCAGACCGAACGTGTCGTCGAGCGCTGTCAGGGCTGAAGCGTCGAACGCAAACGATCCGCGCAACGCGCTGTACGCCGGGTCGCCGTATGGCACGACGGCCGCGAGGCCGTCAAAGCCACCTCGCAGGAGCACGAACACCAGACGGCCGGCGCTGCGCACCTGCGCGAAGGTGACGCTGGGACCGAACGTCGCGATCCCGCCGCAGCACAGAGCTCTGATGAACGTTCGGCGATTCATCGCTATCTCCACTGAAACGCAGGCCCGGCGAGCGCCAGCGCCATGCGATCCGCGACTGGAATCGAGGTGTCGGAGAGGAAGCCGCGCAGCGGATTGCCGGCCGCGACGTCGACGACGTCGAGCAACGCGACCGGGTCCGCGGAGCGCGTGCCAGCAGCGTTGGCGATCGAACGCGCCAGCTCACCGCGGTTCAGCAACGAGTCAGGGTCCGCCCACTCCTGCATGGAGTCACCGTAGCCCTTGGGTGCCGGCGGCGACCACATCGGCTGGCGAAGCTGGCGGAGGAGCGTCGGTACGTTGGCGCCAACCTCGGCCGCCCCGAAGGCCCGCAGTACCGAGACGAGCCAGTCCTGGGGCGTGCGGAACTTTCGCGTGTCGTCGCGCCACGCCTCGGGCTCGTCGACGAGCGCCCGCGCGACAACCTTCAGGTCGCCGTCGCTCGAGCGAAAGACGCGGGCGGCGCGCTCAACGGCGGCGGCCGGAGGATCGTCACTGACGAAGTGCACCACGAGCTTGCGCGCCACGAACTGCGCCGTGGAAGGATGGCGACACAACGTTCGAATCACACGCTCGCCTTCTTTCACCCCGTCGTCGCCGTAGCGTTCCCCCAATACCGTCTTGCTGCCAGGCTCGTGCAGCAGGTCCTGAAAGGCAAAGCGGATTGGGCTCCCGGGCGCGGGCGCCCGGGGCCGCCTTCCGAGCCGCCCGTTCGGTCGCCCGTTCTGCTGCGGCCGCCGCGCTGCCGCCAGGCCGAGCCCATCGATGGTCCAGCCAGTAAGGATGCGGGCCAGCTCCTGCACATCCTGCTGGGTGTAGCCGCCATTGACGCCAAGCGTGTGCAACTCGAGCAGCTCGCGCGCGTAGTTCTCGTTGAGCCCGCGTCGCTGTCCACCGCGTCCGCCAGGCCGCGCGCCTGGCGAGTTGGGGCCGATGGACTGAAAGTTGTCGAGATAGGCCAGCATGGCGGGGTGCTTCGCGGAGGCGAGCACCATGTCCT
>DATDHP010000078.1:0-9007 GCA_036521515.1 Vicinamibacterales bacterium | reverse complement strand
GCCTCGAGCGTCTTCTCCGCCTGGATCGCGTAGCCGCCGTTGCGCTCGACACGCGCTTTCCGCAGCAGGATTTCCGCGGCACGGACCGCCGCAGTCGCGTCGGCGGGATCGGCGGCCAGGCGTGCCTGGGCGATCGTCAGGGCCGCATCGAGATCCGGCGGCAGCGTGCCTTGCACCCGCGGCAGCGGCGCCGTGGGCGCCGCCACCGTCCTGGGCCGCATCGCCGCGGCGGCGATCGCGCCGATCGCCACCGCGGAGAGCACCACGATCCAGGTCTTCTTCATGTCGCCCTACCGCGGCGTGTTGCGGAGGCGCGGTTCCGCACCGTTTTCGCGCCCCGCGTGCGGCACGGTGAGGAACGGAAATGCGGACAGGTATTCCTTGTCGTTCTGATCGACGCCGTCGCCAAGCTGGTTGTTCGGCGCCCGAACGAACTGTGGCGTCAGCGGCGTCGCGCCCGCCACGGCCTGCAGCGCGATGTCGACGACGTCGTCTCCGACGCGGCGCCCATTGGGGAACCCGGCGAGATCGCCGGCGAGAACCCCGAGCCGATGCGGGCGTGACGACGGCGGGATGGCCGTGTTGAGACGCAGCATCTCGGAGCCGCGCGGACTCGTGCCGATCTGGTTCAGACCCGGAATGCCCGTGAGGAAGATGGTGACGAGGTCGTTGCGCGGGGTCGGCGGCGTCTGCACGCCGAACAGCGCCGTCATCAGCGGCGGGAGCAGCGGGTTGGTGACGAACGTCAGCGCCGCCGCGTCACCGGTCGGCTCGAGCCCGTTGAACGCATCCTTCAGCGCCAGCGGCAGCACGACCTCGTTGACGAGCGGGTTGCCGAGCCTCGACACCTGCACCCAGTCACCCGAGTTCGTCTGGCCCGAGCCGGTCCTCGTGGTCGTCGTCATGCGGCTCGCCGTCGACCAGACGCCGATCGTGGCATTGGGATCGGTGGCGCTCGTTGGCCGCATGCCGTTACGGGTCAGCGCCGAAATGGGAACCTCGATGGCGATCGAATGGACGTTGAACCCGGCGAGACTGTCGATGGGCTGGCCGAGCTGCGGCACGAGCGATCGCAGTTGCAGCAGGTCGAACGTGGCGCCGAGGTCCAGGTAGAAACCCTCGTCGCGCGGACCCGCGAACACCCGGGCGGCGCTCAGATTGTGGACGCCGCTGCCAAGCTGACCGTTGTAGTCAGGCATCGAGCTGATGCCCACGTTGG
Organism: Vicinamibacterales bacterium; assembly: GCA_036521515.1. GTDB lineage: Bacteria > Acidobacteriota > Vicinamibacteria > Vicinamibacterales > UBA2999 > Gp6-AA40. The sequence continues at coordinate 7,788 of DATDHP010000078.1, read as the reverse complement.
CCGGCATCACGATGAGGTTGTCGCCGAGCACGGTCCGCGCGCCCGTCCGGCGCGGGCCGATGACACGGGTCACGGAAAACCCCTGCCGCACGTTGAGATCGGGGTCGTCGAGCGACGTCACGGGCCCGGTGTTGTACAGGAACGTGTTCGAATTGCGGACCTGCGTCGTGAACCGGAACTGGTAGGTGATGTCCTCGACCGCGTCACCGGTGTTGTCGACCATGATTTCGTACAGGACGTTGTCGTCGAACTTCCAGAAGTTGGGGCCCGAGCTCGGAAACTGCAGCGGAATGTAGTTGGAGATGAGCACCACGCGGTCGGGGCGCTCGGGGCTGACAAACGCGTAGACGTCGGTGTTGTCGGCCAGCGGATCCTGGCTGATGAGCGGCGCCTCGCGGTGACTCGATGCCTGGGTCGGGATCATCGCCACGGCGGCCGCGAGGCCCACCAGCGCGACGCATGCAATTCTTTTCACGCGAATACCTCCTGCCGAACTCTCTACGGAGGAGGATCGCAATCGGATGCCTCTTCCTTCCGCCTGAAGGCGGAAGCCACAAGAACAGCGTAGCCGTGGCTTCGGGATCTCTGCAGCTATGGCTTCCGGCTTCAGCCGGAAGATCAGAGCGGCGTCGGCTTGCCGACGAGGTATGGGTCGCCGGTTGGCGTCGCAACACCGCCGGCGGGTTCGAGCGTGACGGCGACAGCGACCGGTGGCGGAATGTCGGGCGCCGTTTCGAAATAAGCGGAACCGGCGCCACTGGCGTCGGGGGTGAGCAGACCCGCGCTGACCGGCGCGCCAGCGGTCACGACCCACACCTGGTATACGCGACCCTCTGGCAGGGGCGGCAGGTTCGTCACGGAGAAAATCATCCCGCGCTCACGGCTCCACAGCGCTCGCGCCCGCGCCAGCGGCGCGCCGGTCTGGCCCGCAAGATCGATCCGCGCGACGTCGGGCGCGGCCAGCACGCCGAGCGCTGACCGCGCATCGGCAAGGCGGCCCTGCAGCAGGACGGCGTAGACGCCAAGTCCGAGCGCCAGCGCGAGCGCGGCGGCAGCCGGGAGCCATCGCAGGATGCGCCCCGCCGTGCGGGGCGTGGTCTTGTCGGGGGCGACGCCGGGGAGCGCGCCGAGCACGCGTTCGCGCAACTCGGGACGCGGCGTCCGCTGAGGGACGCCGCGGGCGAGCGCACCTGTGACCGCACGGAGCGAGCGCACCTCGGCGGCGCAGTCGCTGCATTCGGCAAGGTGCGCCTCGAACGCGACACGTTCGGCCGGCTCGAGGCTGTCGAGCACGTAGGCAGCCGCGTCGTCTTTCAGCTGATCGTGCGCCGGCATCATGATTGTCCCTCCGCAAGCGCGTCGCGCAGCTTGAGGAGCCCGAGGCGGATGCGTGTCTTCACCGTGCCGAGCGGCTGTTCGAGCCGCTCCGCGATTTCCCGTTGGCTGAGACCTTCGTAATACGCCAGCTCGATGGCAGCGCGCTGGAGGAGCGGCAACCCGGCCAGCGCCCTTTGTACGCGGCGTACCTGCTCCGCGTCGAGCAACTCCGATGCCACGTCCTGGCCGGGCGACGGGAGCGTGGCCATCACCCGCTCGTCGTCGGTGGCCTGCCCTTCGGGACGGGCCCGACGCGCGCGGAGCCGATCGATCGCGCGTGTCCGCGCCATCACGAGCAGCCACGCGGCGACGGCGCCGCGCGCCGCGTCGTACTTTCCCGCTTGCCGCCAGGCCTGCGCAAACACGTCCTGCACCACGTCCTCGGCCTCGCCTTCGTCGCCGAGGATCCGAAGCACCAGCGAGTAGATGGCGCGGGCATGGCGGGTGTACAACCCCGCCGCGCCAGCCCCGTCCCCGGCGGCCATCCGCCGCAGGCAGTCGCGATCCTCGGCCTGGGACTCGGCCGACTCGGACCGGAAGGCGGCCACGGCCGCCAGAAGCCACATCAACATGTTCTACGCACCGCGTCCGCAGGCGGATGGTAACAGGATTTCCCCCCTACAGCGCGTAGCGCCGCAGCGTATCCACCCAGGCCTGCACGACGGAGGGAGGCTGGGCGGTGCCGTCGAACACGATCTGCTGCGTCTCGAGGCGCGTGCCGTAGAAGCGCTCGTTGGCGTCGCGATCGGGTCGAACCGTGCTGCCGCTGATCGTGACACCAGCGAACAGCCCGCGTGCGCGCGAATAGCTCAGGATCTGCGCGCGGAGCTGGAGGTCGGTCGCCGCCTGCGCGTCGCGGCCTACCGGTCCGGCCGCCACGCCGGCATCCGCGCCGAGCTTGAACTGGTTACGCACAAGATTCTCGAGGCCGCGCCGATCGTTGATGATGAGCACGATGTCGGCCGCCTGCCCGCCGATCTGGAGGCCGAAGCTGCCACCGGTCAACGTCAGGAATGCCGGCGACGACCAGCCGTCCGCCGTTCGCGCGCTCAGCACGCCGCGCCCACGCATGCCGCCAACGACGAACCCTCCCTTGAGCGTGCCAGGGAAGATCGCGATGCCTTCGGCCTTGCCGAGAATGGCTTCCGGGATGCCTTTGTCCGCGGCGCTCATGATCTCGCCGAACACCGCGCTCGCGTCGCGCAGCCGTCTTGCTTCCGCCGCTTCAGGCTGCGCTGCCTGAGCAGACGGATACCCCACGAGAAAAGCCACGGACATCGCCGTGGCCATCAGTCGACATGTCATGCCTAGATGATAGCCGGGGCGCCGGGCCGGAAGTTGCCGCCAAGGATTGATTCGGAGTTCGCGCCGAGCCAGCCGTCGAGCACGCGGGCGTAGACCGAGCGGAAATCGGTCTCGTGCCGCACGTCGCCGCCGTTGTTTTCGAGCGTCGGGTTGTTCGGATCGGGATCGAGCGATGCCGCGGTGCCGTAAATGCCGCCGCGAACCGACCCGCCGATGGCCATCATGACGCCCGCGGCGCCGTGATCGGTCCCCTGGCTGCCGTTCTCCTGAATGCGCCGGCCGAACTCGGAGAACTGGAGGACGAGCGTGTCGTTCAGCAGCCCCTGGTTGCGCAGGTCGGTGTAGAAGGCAAACAGGCCGTCGCTCACCGTCGCCATCAGGTTGGCGTAGGCGCCGCCGCCGGCGTTGCCTTGCGAGGCGTGCGTGTCGAAGCCGCCAGTCTGCACCCAGTACACGCGCGTGCCGATGCCGCGCACGATCGATCCGGCCACGGTGCGCAATGCCAGCGCGAACCCGTTGTTCGGGTACGCCGTCGTGCCGGCGTACGCCGCCACGGAGGCCACGCGATCCAGCGTGCCCAGCGCCGCCTGGGCCGACGCGTTGACGAACGACAGGTGCGGCCGATTCGGCGGGCGGTTCGCCGCAAGCCGATTCGCCGCGGTGCGCTCGGTGGCCGCTTCAGCCCCGCTGTTCGGGCTCGAGAAGCTGTAGGTGCGCGCATCGGGGATGGCCGGTACCGCGACGCTGTTCGCGAACAGCGCGCGCGGCGTCTCGCGCGTACTGTTCCACGCCGCCAGTGCGTCGACCGGCGATGGCAACGTGTCGAGGTAGCGACCGAGCCATCCGTTCCCGGTCGGCAATCCCGGGTTCGCCGTGCCCCAGATGTCGAACCCCTGGAAGTGCGACCTGCTCGAATTGGCGTAGCCGGTGCGCTGCACCACGGCGAGACGGCCATCGTTGAAGATGTCGCGCAGACCGGTCAGCCGTGGATGGAAACCGAGCGCCTTGCCGGAGGAGTCGGACCCGATCTGCAGCACCTGTCCCGCGGGCACGCCGATGTTCGGCCGGCGACTGTAATAGAACGAATCCTGGTAGGGGACGACGGTGTTCAGCGAGTCGTTCCCGCCACCCAGGTACACCACGACAAGGCTGCGGGAGCGCGCGCCCTGGGCGCGCGCGATGTCCGTCAGGAACGCCGGCGCGGCGAAGCTGACGGTGAATGCCGCGACGCCGTTGCCGATGAATGTTCGACGAGAGACCTTCACGGGTTCCCTCCGGGCTCCGCGCTTCGGGCTTCCGGCTCCGGGCTCACGACGGCTCGAACCTGCGAAGTCCGGAGCCTGGAGCCGGAAGCCTAGACAAGTTGGTACTCCGACGATCCCACGATGAGCCGCGCGAGACCGGCGGACCGTGCGTTGAGCTGCGCATCCGCGCCGGTCCAGCCGCCGGACCGCACGTACGACTGCAGCTCGGAATAGGGCTGGGTGTCGAACGGGGCCGGCGTGAACCGGCTCATGAAGTAGCTCACCAGGTTATCGGCGGAGCTGCGCACCCCGTTCGCGTCACGCGCCAGGTTGAAGCGCTGGTTCGCGGCCAGCGTGGACGCGAAATTCATCCGCGCCAGCATCGCGCCGCTGGCGAACCAGCCACGCCCGAGATCCCAGCCGTTGACGTCCGGCGGCTCGAACAGCGTCTGCCCCATGTTGGCGAGCGGCGTGCGAGCGGTGTCGATCGAGAACCCGTTCCAGCCCGTTTCCTTGACCGCGCGAACGACGAACTCCACAGGCCACGAGTAGCGCGCGTACAGACGCTCAGGCTCCCCGAACCACGGTGAGCTCAGGATGTAGCGCACCACCGGCCGCATCTGTGTATCGTTCTGGAGGTACACGCTCGCGACGTTCTGCAGGAAGCCGTCTTCAGGCGGCCGCACCTCGCTGATGAAGAAATTCCACAGCTTTGCGCCAAGCCGGCGCGCGGTCTGCGGGTGACGTGCCAGCGCGGCGATGAATTCGGTCAGGTCCTGCATCCCGTCCCCGGCGGCGCGGGCGGAAATCGTGCGCCCGCTGTCACCATAGATCGGGAACGTGAACGTCTTGGCCGCCGTCTCGTGGTTGCCGCCGTTGAACACCGTTTCGTAGTACGCGTCATTGGGAGCAGGCGCACTTACCAGGCGGATGTTCCAGCCCGTGAAGACGCGCGCCGCCGCGTAGACGTCCTGCTCCGTGTAGTTCCCTACGCCAAACGTGAACAGCTCCATGATCTCGCGGCCGAAGTTCTCCTGCGGCCGCTGGCGGGTGTTCTGGCGTCCGTCGAGCCAGATCAGCATCGCCGGATCCCTGGCCATCTCGATGAGCAGATCGCGGAAGTTCCCGAGCGCGAACCGGCGGAACAGCTCGATCTGACCGGCGGACCCCGGCAGATCCCCGGGCTTCAGCGCCATCATCTTCGTCGCCTGCACGCCGCCGACGGCGCCCGCGATCTTGCTGTAGGCCGTGGCGAAGTGGTTGTGCCAGAACAGCGTCATCTTCTCCTGGAGCGGGCGCTGTGTGTGGATCATGCGGAACAGCCAGCGCTGGCGCGCGTCCTCGATGTTCGTGTTCGGCGAGAACTGACCGCGCGTCGTGATGCCGACGTAGGCGTTCTGTCCGATCTTCTCGTCCACGTCGTCCGGCTGCCGCTCGAAGTCGACGAGCAGGTCGATGAGGGCCCCGATCGACATGTCGGAATAGCGCGCCCGTTCGTCCGGACTCATACCGAAGCCGGCCCGCCGCATCAGGTGCTCGACTTGCGGGTTTGCCATCGCTGGTCTCCAGGGTGATGGCCTGATCTTACGTAGTGGACGAGTACACGCCTAGCAAATTTGTGCGTGCCGGGACGTGACACGCGATTACAATTTGCGCCTTCAACGACTCGACCTCTCGAGGACCGAGGTTGGCGGCGAATCCGTTGCCTTCCGCCTTCGCTGGCGTTGGATCTGGTCGCCGGCTTCGGCGGGACAGGTGCGCCCTCGCCCTTCTGATTCCCCAGGGCTTCGGCGCATCACGGTCTCACCCGACGACAGCTCTCACGAGACCTCGGACGGAGAAGAGCCGTAACGGGTCGCCCGTCTCAGCGATCAGCGCTTCGAGCTCGCGGCGGACGAAGCCGCCTGCGTTGGCGCGGGACGCAAGACGGTCGAGGAGCCAGGGGCGCGAAGACCAGGCCTGGACGGTCCAATACGCCTGATACCGCGCTGCGAACCGACGGCGAAACTCGACATCGTACGTGCGATGGACGGTTGCCGTCGGAATGGCGCCGGCCAGGGCGGCCGACACCAGGCGCGCGGCGAGCAGACCGCTCTGCATGGCCTTGCCGACGCCCTCTCCCGTGGCGGGATACGTCATGGCCGCCGCATCCCCCAGCGCCAGCAGCCCGGGTCTGCCGAGTGTCGCGCCGTGGAGACCGGTACGCAGCGGTGCGCCCCGGAACTCGGTCAAGGCCTCCGAACGCGCCACCATTTCCGCGGCGGGCGCAAACCGGGTGATGAATCGCTCCCAGAGCTCGCGCAGGGTCGGCGTTCCGCCAACGGAGAAGCAGCCAACGCCAAGGTTGTACCGGTTCCCGGGCCCTGGAAAAATCCACCCGTACCCGGGGCACAACGAACGTTCGTAGACGATTGACAGGTGCGGATGCCTCGCTGCCAGGGAGGAGGGGACCCTGAAGTATGCGCGCCCTGCCACGGCGTTGGGCTTCAGGAGTGGTGACAGGCCGAATGCGTTCGTGGCGGCCGCGTTTGCCCCTGTTGCGAGCATCGTGAACCGCGCGCGGACCTCGAGCTCGCCTGCCGGCGACCGTAACCGTGCGCCTGAAACGACGCCCCCGTCCTCGAGCGGTTGGACGGCGGACATGGGCGCCTCGAGCCGTGCGCCTGCGTTGACTGCCGCCTCCACCAGCAGCGCATCGAACCGCTGGCGCGGCAGGCAGAGAAATTCGCCAGCAAGCCTCACCGACTCGCCGCCTGGCGCCACGACGTGGAGTGCGGCGGGCCTGACCGCTTCACGCACGGTCGCCTGCCGCAACCCCATTTCGTCGAGCGCCTCCAGCGAATCGGAAATGAGGCCGTCTCCGCACGTCTTGTCACGCGGGAACGCTTCGCGATCGACCAGGGCCACATCGTGCCCGGCGCGGGCCAGCGCCCAGGCCGCAGCCGCGCCGGCCGGCCCGGCGCCGACGACCAGCACGTCATGGATAGACGGAGCGCGCATCGGCCACTTATCCTACCCGCGTAGGCGGACCCCAAGGTCCGCCTCCACGAACGATGACCGCAAATCGAAAAGGCAGGAAGACAAAGAAGAGGAAGAAGGTGGCGACCGCGCCCGTGCGCGAGACGCCGCGACCGGGCAGCGGCCTGGCGCCAGGGATGCAGATGGTGAACAGCTACCTCGCGGTGGCCAATGTCGGCGCCACGATCGAGTTCCTCGAGCGCGCCTTCGGCTTTACCCGCGGCGTCGTCCTGCCCGACCCCGACGGCCAGTTGCGGTACGCGGAGATGCGTCATGGTGAGTCGGTGGTGATGCTGATTCGAAAGGGCGACGCCACGACCGCCAGCAGCGGGGCGGCGGCGCTGTATACCTACGTGGATGACGTGGATCGCGCCAGCGCGCAGGCGCGCGAGGCGGGCGCCGGTGTCGGCCACGTCGAAGACAAGCCATGGGGAGACCGGGTGGCGGTGGTGACCGATCCGGACGGCTACCGCTGGGTGCTGGCGACGTTCAAGAAACTTGCACCGTTTTCTTAAGCCGGCAACGGGCAGCCGGCTACATTAGAACGTAACCCTGAAGCCGAGCTGGAGCTGGCGCTGTTCGTGGCCGCTGGTTGGCTGGAACACGGCGCCGCGCTCGACGACGCCAGGCTCGGCGATCGCCATCGTCGGCACTCCGTTCACATCCGTTGCGACGACGCTCGTGGCCCCCATCCACTGCACCGTGTTGAACACGTTCTTCACCTCGGCGAGGAATTCGAGCCTCGTGGTGCCGACGACCGGAAACAGACGGGTGTAGCGAAGGTCCACGTTGCGGCGCGCCGGGAGCCGGTACGAGTTGCGGGTCACGCCCACGGGCCGATCGC
>DATDHP010000077.1:0-12038 GCA_036521515.1 Vicinamibacterales bacterium | reverse complement strand
GCCGCCTGCTCGTAGGTCACGGCCTCAATCCACCTTCGGGTTGGGAGCGGCGCGCCGGCCGGTGCGCCGGAACTGGGCGATCTGATCCTGCAGCAGCAGCAGGCCGTTGAGCAGCGATTCGGGCGGAGGGGGGCAGCCCGGCACGTAGACGTCAACCGGGATGACGCGATCCACGCCTTTCACGACGTGATACCCGTGCCGGAACGGTCCGCCGGAATTGGCGCACGAGCCCATCGACACGGCCCACTTCGGGTCCGGCATCTGGGCGTAGATGCGTTCCAGCATCGGCGCCATCTTGATGGTCACCGTCCCCGACACGATCATCAGGTCCGAGTGGCGCGGCGACGCCCATGGCACCATGCCCAGCCGCTCGACGTCGAAGCGCGAGGCGAAGGTGGCCATCATCTCGATCGCGCAGCAGGCGAGCCCGAACGTCACCGGCCACACCGACGATTTCCTCGCCCAGTTGAAGAAGGCGTCGGCCACCGTCGTGACGGCGAAGCCGCCCGGAAAGTTGTGGATCCCCTCCGTCACCGCCTCGAACAGTCCCGAGTGCTTGTCACCCTCGGGACGCCGCTGGTGGAGCTGTTCCCACTCTTGCAGATCCTTGAAGTTTTTCCAGACGGGGACGATGACCGGGGCCTGCGGGGGTTTTACTGCCACTCGAGAATCCCCTCTCGGTAGGCATAGATCCAGCCGAGCGACAAGATGCCAAGGAAGCCGAGCATCGTCGCGATGCTCCATGCGCCGAGCGTGCGGAGCGCCAGCACCCACGGGAACACGAAGACCGCCAGGGCATCGAACACGATGAACACGAGGGCAACGAGGTAGAAGCCGACCGGAAACTGCACCCACGCTTCGCCGATCGGCTCGGCGCCGCACTCGTAGCTCTGCATCTTCGCAGGAAACGGCCGGTGCGGCCTGAGCAGCCACGCCGCCGCCAGCGACACCACCGCGAAAGCGACGATCATCACGAGGTAGATGACGACAGCCAGGTAGTCGGTCACCGGAAGCTCTCCATGATCTCGTCCAGTGCCGCGCGCCCGGGCCGGGTGCGCTCCGGGCCGAGCGTCGCGAGCGGATCGTCGACGATGCCGAGCAGATCGATGAAATCCTGCTTGTCGGGCTCGACGTAGAGGACGCCCGTGGCGAACTCGCCGCGCGCGGCGGTTTCGTGCAGCAGGGTCAGGGCGCGCAGCCGATCGGTGGGATTGTAGTCCTCAGAGAGCTTCGTGAGGAGCAGTTTCGACCCGTTGTGCAGCGTCACCGCCTGCGTCGTGCCCGGATCGTAGTCGACGTTGATGTCCTCGAAGAACGGGACGAAGCCGACGTCGCCGAGCGGTTCGTCGTGATCCTTCACGTAGGCGTAGCTCTTCGTCGATCCTTCGTGATCGTTGAAGGTCACGCACGGCGAGATCACGTCGATCATGCAGGTGCCGCGATGGCTGATGGCGGCCTTGAGGATCGCCTTCAGCTGCTTGGGATCCCCGGAGAACGAGCGCGCGACGAACGAGGCGCCCAGCTCGATGGCCAGCGCGCAGGTATCGATCGGCGGCAGATCGTTGACGACGCCGGTTTTCAGCGTGCTCCCGAGGTCGGCGGTCGGGGAGAACTGCCCCTTGGTCAGCCCGTAGCATCCGTTGTCTTCGATGAGGTAGATCACCGGCAGGTTGCGGCGCATCAGATGGACGAACTGGCCGATGCCGATGGCCCCGGTGTCGCCATCACCGCTGATCCCGATGGCGATCATCTTCCGGTTGGCGACGACCGCGCCCGTGGCGACCGACGGCATGCGTCCGTGCACCGAATTGAACCCGTGCGACGTGCTCAGAAAGTATGCCGGGCTCTTGCTCGAGCAGCCGATGCCGGAGAGCTTGATGACGTCGGACGGCTCGATGCCCAGCTCGAAAAACGAGTCGATGATGCGCTCGGTAATCGCGTTGTGTCCGCATCCCGCGCAGAGCGTGGTCTTGCTGCCGCGATACGCCAGCGGCTCGAGGCCGATCCGATTGATCCGCTTCCCGGGTACTGGTGGTTGTACTGGCGTCGCCATGGTCCCTGATTCTCCTGGGCCGGGCCCTTGCGCTGTGGCTTCCGGCTTTAGCCGGAAGATCCGCCGGCCAATCTGACTTCCGGCTGAAGCCGGAAGCCACATTCCTATCCTTCTTCCTGCTTCAACAGCTCGTTGGTCACCGACCGGCCGTCGATCGGCAGCCCCACGTAATGGCGTATGCTGCGCAGCTTGGCGAACTGCGCCGGCGTGGACTCCATCTTCAGCAGCGCCAGCATCTGCCCGTCGCGGTTCTGTTCGACGACGTAGACGCGATCGCACCGATCGATGAAGTCCCAGACTTCCTTCGTAAAGGGGAAGGCGCGCAGCCGGAGATAGGAGGTCGAGAGCCCCTCCTCGTTCTCCAGTTGGGTGCGCGACTCGACGATGGCCCAGTGTGTCGTGCCCCAGCCCATGAGACCGATGCCGCCGCCGGCGACCAGCTCGATCTCGGGCCCGGGGACGAGCGTCCTGGCGGTCTCGAACTTGCGCGCGAGCCGGTCCAGGTTGTTCGCGTAGTCGTCGGCCCGTTCGCTGTACTGGGCGAGCTCGTTGTGCCCCGAGCCGCGCGTGAAATACGCCGGCATGCCATCGCCGGGCACCGTTCGATACGGAATCCCATCTCCATCGACGTCCCGGTACCGACCGAACTGGCCAAGGCGCTTGAGCGTGTCGGCGTCGAGCCGCTTGCCACGGTCGAGCGGCTTGGTCGGATACTCGAAGGGATCGGCCATCCAGTTGTTCATGCCGAGATCGAGGTCCGACATCACGAAGACCGGCGTCTGCAAACGCTCGGCGAGATCGAACGCATCCATCGCCATCGAGTAGCACTCGGCCGCGGAGGCAGGAAGCAGCATCGGGTGTTTCGTATCGCCATGAGACAGGACGGCGGTCGCGAGGATGTCCTGCTGCGCGGTCCGCGTCGGGAGGCCCGTCGACGGACCCACGCGCTGGACGTCGAAGATCACGGCCGGCACCTCGGCGTAGTAGCCGAGCCCGGTGAACTCGGCCATCAGCGACACGCCCGGACCAGCCGTCGACGTCATGGCCCGCGCGCCCATCCAGCCCGCGCCGATGACCATGCCAAGCGCCGCCATCTCGTCCTCGGCCTGGATCACGGCGTAGGTCGCCTTACCCGTCTCGGGATCGCGCCGGTATTTCTTCAGGTAGTCGATGAGCGACTCGCACAACGATGACGAGGGGGTGATCGGGTACCACCCGACGAAGGTGACGCCGGCCATCATGCAGCCGATGGCCGCCGCGGCGTTCCCCTCGATCAGGATCTTCCCGGCCGTCTTGTCCATCGGCTCGATCACGAACGGATCCCGCTTCTGGAGGTTGGCCTCGGCGTAGTCGTAGCCACCCTTGAGTGCCGCCATGTTGAGCTCGATCGCCTTCTGCTTGCGCCCCAGCTGCTTGCGCAGGGCCTTCTCCATCTGGCCCATGTCGATCGACAGCAGGCGCGACAGGATGCCGTCGTAGATCATGTTGCGCACGAGGCGGCGCAGCTTGGCGTCGTGTGTGACGGGGGTAATCAGCTTGTCGAACGGAACGGGATAGAAAGTCAGATCGCTGCGCAGTTGATCGAGCTTCAGGGGCTCGTCGTAGACCACGGCAGCGCCGGGTGCGAGCGTGAGCACGTCCTCGCGTGCGGTCTCGGGATTCATGGCAACGAGGAAGTCCACCTCTTTCTTGCGGCCCACGAATCCGTCAGCGCTCGCCCGGATGGTGTACCACGTCGGCAGTCCCGCGATGTTCGATGGGAACATGTTCTTGCCGGACACCGGCACGCCCATCTGGAAGATCGCCCGCAGCAGGACGAGGTTTGCGGTCTGGCTGCCCGAACCATTGATCGTGGCGACCTGGATGGCGAAGTCGTTGACGACCCGCTCCTCACGCGAGCCTGGGCCGGCTTCCTGGACTTCGACGTCGGTCACTGACATGTCTCCTGTACCTCTCCTTTAGTCTAGCTAACGATAACCTGTAGAGGAGATTGCAGATAGATTTTCAGCGGATTGTGGCCGGATTATAGATCAAGGCTCGAGGCACAACGCCCAAGGCTCGCGTAGAATGCCCTGAATCATGCGTTTTCTGGCGAGAGTACCTCTTGCGGTCACCGTGGCCGTGCTGGCTGCGGCACCCGCCATGGCGCAGCCGGCCTACCAGCAGCTTCGCATCATCGCGCCGGCGGCGCCTGGCGGTGGCTGGGACCAGACGGCGCGCGTGATGCAACAGGTGATGCAGCGCACAGGCGTCGTGCGCACGCCGGTCGTCGAGAACATACCCGGTGCCGCGGGCACGATCGGGCTCGCCCGCTTCATCGGTGCCGAGCGTGGCAACGGCGATGCCCTGATGGTCTCCGGCCTCATCATGCTGGGCGGAATCGTCACTCACCAGTCGCCGGTCACCCTGGACGACGTGGTCCCGATCGCTCGAATCACGGGAGAGTACGAAGTCCTGACCGTGCCGGCGGCGTCGCCGTTCCGGACGCTGGACGACCTGGTCCGCGCTTTCAAGGAGCGGCCGGAGTCGATCTCGTGGGGCGGGGGCTCCGCCGGCGGAAGCGACCAGATTCTGGCGGGCCTCATTGCCGATGCCGTCGGCGTGGCGCCGCGCCGCGTCAACTACATCGCGTTTTCCGGCGGTGGCGAATCGTTGTCCGCCATCCTCGGGGGCCAGGTCTCGGTGGGCGTCAACGGGCTGGCGGAGTTTGCGCCGCAGATCGAGGCAGGCACCCTGCGCGCGCTCGCCATTTCCAGCGCTGAACGGTTGCCCGGCCTCGATGTGCCGACGCTTCGCGAGCAGGGCGTCAACGTCGAGTTCGAGAACTGGCGTTCGGTCGTCGCGGCGCCCGGGATCGGCCAGAATGATCGACGCCGCCTCGAGGCGGCCATCGACGCGATGGTCCGGTCGGTAGAGTGGCGCGACATGCTCCAGCGATACCGCTGGCTCGATCGGTATCTGGCAGGGGAGGCCTTCGCGCGCTTTACGACGGCCGAGGAGCGGCGCGTGCGTGAGATCCTCCGTGAGCTTGGCACCGGCGGAGAGGGCGCCGAATCGCCAGCCGGCGCCGGGCCTTACCCGCTGTTCGTGCTGGCGGGCCTGGCGCTCTTTGGTTGTGCCGCGGTGGTCAACCTGAGAACCCACCGCATTCCCAACGCCGAGGCGCGCTGGCCGAAGTGGCGGTCTGTTGCGCTGATCGGCGTCGGCGTGGTCCTCAACCTGGCGCTTGCCGAGCGCGCCGGATTCGTCGTCGCGTCGGCCGTCCTGTTCTGGTTCGTCGCGCGCGCGTTCGACGAACGCCGCCCGGCCCGCGACGCGGCCTTTGCCCTGGGCGTATCGGTCGCCGCCTACCTGCTCTTCGCGCGTCTGCTGCAGCTGTCACTGCCGTCCGGCTGGCTCGCGGGCTGGCTGTAAGCGCCGCTTCATGGACACGCTCCAGGCTCTCCGCGAAGGGTTCGCGGCGGCGCTCACGTTCGCGAACCTGATGTGGGCGCTCATTGGAACGACGCTCGGAACGGCCATCGGTGTGCTGCCGGGCATCGGGCCGGCGCTGACGGTGGCGGTCCTGCTCCCCGTCACGTTCAGCCTCGATCCGATCAGCGCCTTCATCATGTTCGGCGGCATCTACTACGGCGCCATGTACGGCGGGTCCACCACGAGCATCCTTCTCAATACGCCGGGCGAGACGGGCGCCATCGCGACGGCCATCGATGGGCACCAGATGGCGCGAAAGGGACGTGGCGCCGCTGCCCTCACGACCGCCGCCATCGGTTCATTCGTTGCCGGCACGCTGGCGACGATGGGCCTGACGTTTTTCGCGCCGGTGCTGGCGTCGGTCGCGCTGCAGTTTGGCCCGGCGGAATATTTCGCGCTCGCGGTCCTCGCGTTTTGCGGCGTCACCGCGCTGCTCGGCGCTTCGCTGGCGCGCGGGCTGTTCAGCCTGTTCCTCGGTCTCGCGCTCGGGCTCGTCGGCATCGACCAGCTCACCGGGAATGCCCGCTTCTCATTCGGCATCCCGCAGCTGCTCGATGGCATCGACGTGGTCATCCTCGTGATTGGCTTGTTCGCGGTCGGTGAAACGCTCTACCAGGCATGGCACCGCGGCCGCGAAGAGATGGAGGTCGTCAAGCTGCACGACTTCACCGGGATGAACCGCGACGAGTGGCGGCGCTCGTGGAAACCGTGGCTGCGCGGCACGGCGATCGGGTTTCCGCTGGGCGTGCTGCCGATGGGTGGTTCGGTCATCCCGACGTTTCTTTCGTATGTCACCGAGAAACGCCTCAGCGATCACCCCGAGGAGTTCGGGAAGGGCGCGATCGAAGGGGTCGCCGGCCCCGAAGCGGCCAACAACGCCGCCGCCGCGGGGGTGCTGGTGCCGCTTCTGACGCTCGGCTTGCCTTCGTCCGCGACGGCGGCGATCCTGCTCGCCGCGTTCCAGCAGTACGGGTTGCAGCCGGGTCCGCTGCTTTTCTCGTCGCGTCCGGACCTGGTGTGGACGTTGATCGCCAGCCTGTACATCGGCAACGCCATGCTCCTCGTCCTCAACCTGCCGCTCGCCGGCGTGTGGGCACGTGTCATGCTGATCCCGAGGCCGCTGCTCTTCGGCGGCGTCCTGGTGCTGGCGTCGCTTGGCGCCTACAGCCTGAACCGATCGATGCTGGATCTCGGCTTGTTGTACGTCGTGGGCGTGGTCGGCCTGGTGATGCGCGTCTTCGAGTTTCCTCTCGTTCCTGCCGTTCTCGGTCTCGTGCTCGGGCCGTTGTCGGAACAGCAGTTCCGCCGTGCCGTGGCGATCAGCGAAGGAGACGTGTCGGTGTTCGTGACTCGCCCGATTGCCGCGACGCTCCTCGTCGCGGCGGCGGCCGTCCTCGTCGGGCCCTGGATGGTGAGACGCTGGTCGCGACGGCCGCTGCAGGAGCCGGCCGCTCGATGACCCCTGAGCTCGGCACTTTCGACGTCGCCGTGCTCGGCGGCGGCAACGCCGGATTGTGCGCCGCGCTGACCGCACGCCGGGCCGGCGCTCGAGTCATCGTCCTCGAGTGCGCGCCGCGTGACTTCCGCGGTGGCAACAGCCGGCACACGCGCAACCTGCGCTGCGCTCACGGCGCGCCAACCGATATGTTGACGGACGCCTACCCCGAAGACGAGCTGCTGTCGGATCTGCTCCGCGTCAACGCCAACGAGACGGACGAAGGGCTGGCGCGTCTGGTCGTCGAGCACTCCGCGGAATGCCCCGCCTGGATGCGGACCTACGGCGTCCGCTTCCAGGCGTCGCTGCGCGGGACGCTTCACCTGTCGCGCACGAACGCCTTCTTCCTCGGTGGCGGCAAGGCGTTGATGAACAGCTATTACGCGGCGGCTGAGCGGCAGGGGATCATCGTGCTGTATGACGCCGAAGTGGTCGGTCTCGACCTGCGTGAGGGCATGTTTCATTCGGCGGCAGTGTCGATCGGCGGCCGTACGCACGTCGTCCGCGCCAATGCGGTCGTCGTAGCCTCCGGCGGCTTCGAGGCCAACCTCGACTGGCTTCGCGAGGCATGGGGCGAAGCGGCCCGCAACTTCATCGTCCGCGGTACGCCGTACAACAAGGGCACAATTCTACGGATGATGCTCGACGCCGGTGCGCAGGCGATTGGCGATCCGCGTGAATGCCATGCCGTTGCCATCGATGGGCGAGCCCCGAAATTCGACGGCGGCATCGTCACGCGCCTCGACTCGGTTCCGCTCGGCATCGCCGTCAACCGGGATGGCGAGCGGTTCCACGACGAAGGTGAGGATTTCTGGCCGAAGCGCTACGCCATCTGGGGAAAGCTCGTTGCGCGCCAGCCGGATCAGATCGCGTATTCGATCGTCGACGCGAAGGTGCACGGCTGCTTCATGCCATCGGTTTTTCCGCCGATTGAGGCCGGTTCGATCCGTGAGCTGGCCGCGCGGCTGGACCTGCCGGCCGAGCGGCTCGAAGCCACCGTGGGGGCGTTCAACTGCGCGGTCCGGCCGGGTTCATTCGATCACACGAAGCTGGATGACTGCCGTACCGAAGGGCTGAAGCCGGAGAAGACACATTGGGCGCAGCGGATCGACACGCCGCCATTCTGGGGGTACCCGCTTCGACCCGGGATCACGTTCACCTATCTCAGCGTGCGTGTGGACGGGCAGGCGCGCGTGCACGCCAAGGGCGGCGTTCCATTCCGCAACGTGTACGCGGCCGGCGAGATCATGGCGGGGAACATTCTCAGAAAGGGTTACATCGCGGGAATCGGGATGACCATTGGGACCGTATTCGGCCGGATCGCCGGGGAAAGCGCCGCGCACCATGCCGCCCGTCGATGAGCTGACGCGCGAGGGCGCGCGCGTCATGACGGTCTGCAATGCCTGCCGGTACTGCGAGCAGTACTGTCCCGTGTTCCCGGCGATGGAGCAGCGCCTGACGTTCGCGAAGACCGACCTCAACTACCTCGCGAACCTCTGTCACAACTGCGGCGAATGCCTCTATGCGTGTCAGTACGCGCCGCCGCACGAGTTCGCGATCAACGTGCCCGGGACGTTCGCCAGGATCCGACTGCGCTCGTACGAGGAGTACGCGTGGCCGGCGGCGCTGGGCGCGGCCTTCAAACGTCACAATCTGGGCACCGGCCTGCTGCTGGCGATGGCGTTGATCGCCGTAATGTTCATCGCCACGCTGGCGTTGAACGGCGCCGCATTGTGGAACCCTGGAGCGGGCGGCGATTTCTACGCTGTCGTGCCGCACGGCGTGATGGTCGCGCTGTTCGGTGGCGTCGGCCTTTTCGTGCTTGTCGCGTTGTGGGTGGGTGTCGCGCGCTGCCGGCGCGACATTCGGGCGAGTGGGGCAGGTGGGGCGGGTCGGGTGCTGCGGGATGTGTTGACGCTTCGTCACCTGCACGCGACCGGCGAGGACTGCGTGACGACAGAAGAAGTCCGCGTGCCGTGGCGCCGCTGGTTTCACCACGCGACGTTCTACGGCTTTGCGCTGTGTTTCGCTTCAACCTCGGTGGCCGCCCTGTACCACAGCATCGGGTGGGAAGCGCCGTACGAGTACTACAGCCTCCCAGTGGTGCTCGGAACTGTTGGCGGCGTGAGCCTGTTGGTCGGTCCAGCCGGTTTGCTGCTCCAGCGGCGCCGCCGCGACCCCGCGCTGACGGAGCCCGCCCACGAGAGGCTCGACCGGTCATTCATTGTTCTACTGTTCCTCACCAGCCTCACGGGCCTGCTGCTGCTCGTGTTGCGCCACCAGGCGGTGATGGGCATCCTCTTGATCGTTCACCTGGGTATCGTGCTCGCGCTGTTTGTCACACTGCCGTACGGCAAGTTCGTGCACGGGTTCTATCGCACGGTGGCTCTCCTCAAGTACGCGCGCGAAGACCAACAGCGTGCGTAGAGGCGGACCTTTAGGTCCGCCTGCCTTCTCAGGTCCGCGCTATCTGCCGTCCAATCGATGCTGGTCAATCAGGTGGTCAGTGACGATGCGGCCGTCGATGAGATGCTCCTGGATGATCCGCTCGAGGATCGGCGGATCGCACTCGCCGTACCACGCCCCTTCGGGGTAGACAACGGCAATGGGACCACCCTCGCAGATGCGAAGGCAGTTTGCTTTGGTGCGGAGGATGCCGCCCTGCTCCGACAGTCCGAGCTGCTTCAGCCGGTTCTTCAGAAAGTCCCACGCGGCCAGACCTCGCTCCTTGGCGCAGCACTTCGGGTTCGTCTGGTCGCAGCACAGAAAGATGTGACGGCGCGCGACCGGAACACCGATCGTTGCGGCCGCATGTTTTTGGGCTTCGTTCAAAACAACTTCACCTCGACGAGGGTACCCTCTTCGACGAAGTCCGTTGCGGCGGGAATCTCGAAGTAGCCGTCCGCCTGCGACATGCTGGTGATGTCGCCGGACGCCTTGAACGCCGGCATCGCCGTGCCGTTGACGACGCGCACTGTATAGATCTGGTGGCGGCCTGGTACTGATGTGACGCGCTGGCCGAGCGGAAGCGTCACCGAGCGCACCAGGTGAGGCGACAATCGCGCCATGCGGCGCAGCGCCGGGACCACCAGGATGTATGCGTTCGTGAGGCATGACGTCGGGTAGCCCGGCATGCCGAACACCAGCTTCCCGCCAATCGTCCCCAGGGCGGTGGGCTTGCCCGGTTTCACCGAGATGCCGTGGAACAACACTTCGCCCCTGGCGGCGATGACATCGAGGATCAAGTCGCGCTCGCCGACCGAGCTTCCGCCGGAAAACACCAGCACGTCCTCGCGCAGGCATTCGTCCACCGCGCGCGAGAGGTCCGCGATCGTGTCGACGGCAGTGCGGTAGAGCACGGGCACCGCGCCGTGTTCGGCGAACACCGACGACAGCGTGAACTTGTTGATGTCGTAGATCTGTCCTGGCTGGAGCGTCTGGCCCGGCTCGACGATCTCGTTGCCCGTCGAGAGTATCGCCACGCGCGGGCGGGCATACACGTCTACCTCGGCGATGCCGAGCGCCGCGATCGATCCCACGCGGCTGGCGTTGAGGACATCGCCGGCAGCGAGGACCGTCTGGCCGTTCTGAATGTCCGAGCCCTGGCGGCCCACGTTCTGGCGCGGCGTGACCGCCGCGAACATCATGACGACGCCGGACGCGTCCCTGTTCGTGTCTTCCACCATCACGACGGCGTCCGCGCCGCCGGGAATCGGCGCGCCTGTCGCGATCTCGGTGCAGGTGCCCTCTTCAACGCGGCGGGTCGCCACTTGCCCGGTGAAGACCTGCTCGATGCAGCGAAGCGTGCGCGGGTCAGTGGGACTGGCGCCGGTCGTATCCACGGCCCGTACCGCATAGCCGTCCATGGCTGCGCGCGAGAATGGCGGCACGTCGGTGGACGAGACGACGTCGCGGGCGAGCACACGTCCGTTCGCTTCCGCCAGCGGCACGCGCTCCGTGCGGTCGATGGGCGTCACCGCGCGGTCGATGATGGCCCGCGCCTCGTCCAGCGCGATCGTCTTCTGGAACGGCCGCATCTTCGTGCCCGTCATCGGTTCAACTGCTGGACGACGTGGCCCAGCTCCGGAAGAATGAGGCGGGTCATGGCGAGGCGGACCGCGTCGGGCGAGCCAGGGAGGACGAAGATCGCCGTGCGGCCCGCCGTACCGGCGGTCGCCCGGCTCATCATTGCCGCCGACCCGATCTCCTGGAAGCTGAGCATCCGGAACAGCTCGCCGAACCCGTCGAGCCGTTTTTCGAGGAGGCCGTCGATCGCTTCGAACGTGCCGTCGCGCGAGGTGATGCCCGTGCCGCCCGTCGTCACGATGATGCGGGCGCGCCCATCGGTGAGCTGTTGCCGGACCGTGGCGGTGACCTGTGAAGGTTCGTCGCGCACGATGGCGTGACCGACGACGGCGTGACCGGCTCCTTCGAGCAGCTCACGAATCGCGCGGCCGCCGGAGTCCGTGTCAGGGGTGCGGGTGTCGCTGACCGTCAGGACGTAGCACGCCACGGAGCCCGGCGCGTACGACTTGTGCTCGACGTGACTCACCCACGAATTATAAGGGTCGTGAGGGGTCAAGACCCCGTCCGGTCCCCACCGCGCGCGCGTGCGCGGTGGGGTGGCGTCCGGGGTCTGACCCCGTTTCGCTACGGGTCGACCCGAACGAGTGTCGGGTTGGGCATGTTCGTCGTTCCCGAGTACGCGACCGACCCGAGATACTTCGTGCCGGGCGTGAGTCCTGTGAACGACAGGGTGATCGTGCCCGTCGTGCCGACCGTTGCGGCTGGCGGGGCCGCGACCGTCATGTTGCCGGTGGGGGTCGAACCCAGCAGCCACGCAAACAGCGTGAAGTCCGCAGTACCGGGAGGCGTCGGCACGTTGAAGCCGTGTACGAAGATGACGTAGGTCCCGGCCGTGGGATTCCGCACGTTCGTCTCCTCGTTCGACGTGCTGTCACCGCTTCCTGCGACGAAGTCGAGCGAGTTGTTGACGACCCTGAAGAGGTACAGGTC
>DATDHP010000076.1:0-7966 GCA_036521515.1 Vicinamibacterales bacterium | reverse complement strand
GTAGATGACGGTCACGTACAGGAGGAGAAAGAGATACAGCACGGCCTATGCGGTTGCGCTGACCAGTGGCGCGCGAGACCATTCGCCTACTGGCGCCGACATGTACGCCGGCCGCTGCAGCCCGAAGTGCTCGAGAATGGTGGGCGCAATGGCCGCCAGCGGCACGTGCTGCGTGTGAACCGCGTGCTGCCGGAACGGCGTACGGATCCAGAGCATGCCGTCGGGATGATGCATGCCACTCTTCACCCCATCGACCTTGTAGAACACATCGAAGAAGGCCACGTCGCCGTGGCCAGGGAACGTCAGCCGCGCCTTTGTTGTCAGTGGCTCGTAGATGCGGCAGCCGACGAACAGGCCAGCCCCATTCTGTGCCACCGCCAGCGCCTGGCGGTCCCCGAACCGCACCGCGGTCAGGCGCTCGGCTGCTCGTTCGGCAACCGCCGGGCTATCGAAATACAAATGAAATTGGTGCGCCATCACCGGCGACGCAGTGTAGGGGTCAGTTATTCCCGCAAGCGCCGTGATCCTCGACCATTCTGCCGGCCGGTAGAAGTTCTTGCCGCCGTGCGATTCGAACATCAGGCACGGCTGCTGGCTCAGCGCCGTGGCCATGACAATCGTCGTGTTGCCGTCAACCATGCCCAGCACGCGCCCGACCAATCGATCCATCTGGCGGTAGCCATACTCGATGGCGGTCCGGTACATGAGGCTATGGGCCTCGGTCGGCGGCGCCGTGAACGCTGACGGATCCATCTCGCGCCAGTACAGATGCTGGTAGTGCGCCGTGCTGTTCAGGAAGAACGTGGCGAAATCCGGACGCAGGCGACGCCAGTACCAGGAGAACACGTCGAACTGCAACTGATCGAGCAGTGCGGCGCGCTTCCAGCGCGCCCCGCTCCGCCGCTCGTCAGTGAGTTGCCGCACGACCGCCCCGATGGTGTCAGGCGACAACCCGTGTGTCACCATGAAGAGTAGGAAACGCGACAGTTCGCGAACGCCAAAACCACGCTGCTCGCTCGTGTGCTCCATGACCTGGCGCTGGACGAAGGCAAAATACGGCTCCAGCGCTTCAGGGAACGGCCGCACCAGCGTCGTCCAGGGATCGGGCATGACCGCGCCGCCTACCGGCCGGCTGGTGCCGACGTTCATGCTGCCGCAGATCCAGACCCGTTTACCGGATGCGTTCATCAGGTCCCAGATGCGCGGCGTTTTCAGGGTGTGGCCTTCGTTGAGTCGCTGCAGACCGTGGTCGCGGAAGTTCAGTCCCGTATGAACCGTCACCCACTGGATCCAGGGATCCAGGTGTGGCGGCGTCTCTTCGGCGGTTGTTGTATAGATGTTGGCCTCGCGGTAGAAGCGCGAGAAGTTCGGCAGCTTGCCTTCTGCCATGAACCGCTGCATGAGCGAGGGCGTCAACTCGTTCAGCTCGAGCACGATCATTCGGGTGCTGGTGCCCACGTGATCTCCCAGGATGCGGTCAGGCGACCGCGGTCTCCATATCGGCGGTCGCGCCTGATGAAACAGGACGCGCCAGGATTTGCAGAATCCGGCCGGCCGCGCGCCCGTCCCAGAGCTCCGGGATCCGGCCGTCCCGGCCATTGCCGGCCAGGACCTGCTCGACCGCCGCCGCCGTCCTGGCGGGATCGACGCCGAGCAGCTGGTTGGTGCCGTGGGTCACGGTGATCGGACGCTCGGTGTTCTCCCGGAATGTCAGACACGGGATCCCCATGGCGGTCGTCTCTTCCTGAATGCCGCCCGAATCCGTGAACACCAAACGCGCCTGACTCATCAGGGCGAGAAAGTCCAGATATCCCTTGGGCTCCGTGATGACCACTCGTTCGTCACGCTCCAGTGCGGCGAGGAGCCCGAACTGCTGAAGGCATGCGCGGGTTCGTGGATGCATCGGCACCACGGTTGGCAGCCGTGCGGCGACCTCGCGCAATGCCCGGACGGTGTTGTCAGCCGCGGCCGGTGTGTCAACGTTACTCGGCCGATGGAGCGTGCAGAGTGCGTAGCCGCCCGGCGCCAGGCCAAGCTCCGCGAGTACGGGCCGGCTCAACGCGCGCCGCTGGTGACGCCGGAGCGTGTCGATCATCACGTTGCCGACGAAGTGGATGCGTGAGCGGGCAATCCCCTCCGCGACGAGGTTCGCCTCGGCCGCTCGTTCGGTGGTGAAGAGCCAGTCGGCGAGGTGATCGGTCAGCACACGATTGATTTCCTCGGGCATGCGTCGGTCGCCGCTGCGCAGCCCCGCCTCGACGTGCGCAATGGCTACGTTTCGCTTGGCGGCAACCAGCGCGCACGCCAGGGTTGAATTCACATCTCCCACGACGACCACGGCATCGGCTGGATGCTGTTCGAGCTCGTCGTCGAAACCGGCCATCACCCTGGCGGTCTGCACCGCGTGCGTGCCGGAGCCGACGCCGAGGTGCGCATCGGGGACGGGGAGCTCGAGCTCGTCGAAGAAGCGTGCCGACATCTGCTCGTCGTAGTGCTGGCCGGTGTGAACGAGGCGGCACGGCAGGCGCGCGTCGCGCGCGACCATCAGCAGAGGCGCCACCTTCATGAAATTCGGTCGCGCGCCGGCGATGAAGGTCAGGTGCATGTCAGGCCTTTCCCGCCGACAGCGCGGCCCCGGTGATCGGCATCTCCTCGCCCGGCCGCGGATCCCCGAACGACGTCAATTCGGCGAGCTGGTCGTAGATGCCGTGATAGCGGCCAACCAGCGCGTCCCAACGCCGGTGGCCGACGGCCCACGCCCGGGCGCGTTCGCCGAGCGCCCGCCGGAGCACGGCGTCCTCGAGCAGCCGCACGCACCCTCGCGCCAGGCCCGCTTGCTGGCCGGCGGAGAAGGTCACGCCGGTCTCGCCGTCGCGGACCAGCTCGCGCATGGCGGGGACGTCGCTGCTCACGACCGCGCGGCCCATGGCCATCGCCTCCAGCGGCTTGAGCGGCGTCGTCAGCGCGGTGGTACGCGTCAGCCGCCGCGGGTAGGCGACGACGTCGGCCATCGCGTAGACGCCACTCGTCATCGCGTGTGGCAGGCGCCCGGTAAACGTCACGTTCGACCGAAGGCCCATGCGATCCACCAGCGCCTGCAGCGAGGTCTCGGCGGCTGTGTTCTCCCCGGCGGATCCACCGGCGATCACCAGGTGCGCGGCGGGACGTCGTGCGAGAACCTGCGGCAGTGCGCCGATCAGCAGATCGAGCCCTTCATACGGCTGGAACGTGCCGACATAGGCAATCACCTGCTTGCCGGTCAGTCCCCAGCGTGCGCGCACCTCCCGGTCCGGCATGGCCGGGTCGAACGCTTCCGCATCGACGCCATTGCCAACGACGAACACGCGGCTGGGATCGGCGACCCGTGCAGAGAGGTCGTCCTTGAGCGTGTCGCAGATCGTGACCACGGCGTCGGCCGCGCGCAACACCCCGGTTTCCAGCCTGCGCGCCAGCCGGTACAGCGGCGAGTTGTAGCGGAATTTGCCGCGATCCACCGACGCGTTCTCCCACAGGTCGCGCACTTCATAGACAAACGGCAGGCCGTGGTCGCGCGCGGCCCGGAGGGCCGGCAGGCCGACGAGCACGGGCGAGTGCGCGTGGACGATGTCGGGTCGGGTCTCGCGAATCACCTGCTCGATGCGCTGGTGCAGCGTCCGCATCAGCGCTCGTTCGTGCAGGATCGGCAGCGACGGCCGGGTCAGGCGGGCCGTACGAAAATGGGTAATCCCTTCGACATGGTCGACCAGGGCAGTGGTGGGGTTCGGGTTCTTGGCGGACGTCACGACGACCGGATCGAGCCCCTGCTGACGCTGATGCCGGAGGATCGCGCCGCTGCGGATGCTGTAGCCGCACAGCAGGGGCAGCGAGTTGTGCAGGACGTGGAGTACTCGCATCGTCACATACCTCGTTGCGTGTCCCACGAAGGCGAACACCCGCCCGTCAGCGGGTGCCGGAGCGGGCCCCCGCCTGGCTGAGCTCGACCGAGACGCGCCTGGCCTGTTCGGCGCCGTCGAATCCTGGATTGAGGGCCAGCGCCCGGTCGAGTGCGCTGCGCGCCCTGGTCCGATCGCCCTGCCCGGCGTAGGCCATGCCGAGGTGATAGAGGTAGACCGCGTCGTCCGGGTCTTTCTGGACGCTCTGTTCGAGCGCCTCGACGGCGAGGCCGAACAGGCCCTTGCGGTAGTAGACCCATCCGAGCGTGTCGTTCACCTCAGGCTGGTCCGGGAGCTCCTTTTTCGCCGCCTGCGCCAGCGTCAAGGCGACATCGAGGTTGCCCCCTGCGGTCGCGTAGAGCCACGCCAGGTTGTTGGAGGCGACCGCCGCATCGGTGCTGGTCTGGACGATCGCCTCGTACTGCTGCCGTGCGGCGTCAATACGGTTCTGGAGGTGCAACAGCGTTGCAACCATCGTCCGTGCGCCGGTCGACAGCGGCCGCCGCTCCACCAGTCGTTCGAACTCGGCCTGCGCCTCGGGGAGCCGGCGCTGTGCCACGTAGATTCGGCCGAGCAGGTCGTAGGCGGGCAGATGTTCGGCGTCGATCTCGATGATCTCACGCAGTACCCCCTCGGCCTGCGCCGTGTCGCCGGCGGCGAGGCTGGTGCGCGCCGACAGCATGAGCGCATGAGTGTCGTTCGGAGCCGAGGCGAGCCGTGCGTCGACCTGCTTCCGGGCGCCGGCGACGTCGCGGGCGGCAATCGCCGTGTTGACCGCGCCGCCGAGCGCGTCCCTCGACTGTGGCGCGAGTGCCAGGGCACGGGCGAAGGCCTCGCGCGCCGCGCGGTGGTCACCCTTCAACAGCGCGAGATTGCCGACCGCGACCTGGGCGTCGGCGGAATCGCGCTGCCCGACGAGCGGGGCGATCGCCGCGGTCGCGCCGCGAACGTCGTTGCGCTGCATCAGGGCCGTGGCCACCAGCAGGCGCGCGTCGAGGTGGTTGGGGTTGCTTCCGAGGACCTGCTGCGCGTAATCGAGTGCCGCGTCAGTACGGCCCCGCGCCAGCTCAATCCGTGCAAGCCGGACCCGCACCTCGACGGCCCGCGGCTCGATTTCGAGCGAACGGGTCAAAGCCTGGGTGGCCTCGGCGAGCTCGTAGCGAGCGGCGTGGGCTTCGCCGAGCAGGCGGTAGGCCACCGCGGACCGCGCGTCGAATTCGATGGCCCGCCGGCTTTCTGCCAGCGATTGGTCGAAACGGCGGTCCCGCAACAGGAACTGCGCCTTGAGCAGCCGTACGCCGGCGATGTCGGCGTGCTTCTCGATCAGGTCGTCGATGATGGCGTAGGCATCCGTGACGCGACCCTGTGTGTGCAGAATCGTCGCCATGCGCCCCCTTACATCGACCTCGGCATCCTCGTGCGACGACAGCCGCGTCAGCGTCGCCAGCGCGTCGTCCAGGCGGCTGGTTGCGGTGTAGTAGTCGGCGAGCATCAGGCCGGCGAACGGCGTGGGCGACTGCTCGGCCGCCGCCTTCAGGATGGGCTCGGCTTCCGGCGCCCGTCTCGTGGACATGTAGAGAATGGCCAGCGCTCGCGCCGCGACCAGGTTGCCCGGCTCCAGTTCGCGCGCCTTCAGCAGGGCGGTCTCGGATTCCTTGTGTCGTGCCTGCGTCCAGAGAAAGTTGGCCAGTGCGATCCAGGCGACCCGCGAGTCGGGATTGATCTCGACCGCCTTTCTGAACGCTGCCTCGGCGCCAGCGGCATCGCCGCGGGCCATCTGCAGCGTGCCAAGATTGCTGAATGCGAGTCCTGCCCCGGGCGCGGCAACCAGCGCCCGTTCGAGCTGCTCGATGGCGTGGTCGAGATCTTTCATGCCGGCCAGCGAATATCCAAGCAGGACCTGTGCGCCGACGTTGGCGGGTTCGCGCTCGAGTGCCTGCTCGGCGCGCGCCTTGGCATCTTCGAAGCGGCCCGCGACCAGCAGGAAGTTGCCGGCTTTCACCTGGACTTCGGCGCGCTCGGGCAGCAGGTCGGCTGCACGCGTGTACTCGCGGTAGGCGTTGCTCACGTCGGCCGTGCGCTCGTAGGTCTCCGCCAGCCGCAGCCGCGCCTCCGCGAATGCCGCGTCGTAGTTGATGGCGTTCCGGTACTCGAGGATGGCTTCCCGGTACTTGGCTTCCCGAGCGTAGGCATTGCCAGCTTCGAGGTGACGCTGTTTGGCCGTTTCCGGATCACGCGAGCAGGCAGCCGAGCCAGTCACGAGTACCATCACCACGAGAACCGACGAAACTCGCAAGGACATGGCAAAGCACCCCTCTGATTTCATGACGGTAGATACCTGGTGAGATCTGGAAAGATGGCCTGAACGAACGAGACCAGACGTGATGTGCCGCCGTCGATGTCGGCCGGGTCGGCGCCGACCGGGGTGAGCACGCGGACCAGCGCCCCGTCGGTACGGCCGTAACGGGCCGCGTCCAGCATCAGGTAGACGCGGCTGGCGTATTCGCTGGCAATCACCCGCCCGCGCTCGTGGTACCAGTAGAACGCGAGCTGCCGTTCCTCGCCTTTCTGGATGAGCACGCGATTGATTTCGATGCGGCGCGCTCGTGGCGACGGGGCGTCCGGCGCGGCGGTGTCCACATCGACCACGGTGCGTTGACGATCCACCGGCTGCCAGCCGGCCCCCGGGAGGCAATTGAGCGGGGAATGGATGACGGCACCGGTCCGCTGGCTGCCGTAGTAGGCGATGAACAGGGCAACGGGCTCAGTCGCGGCCTGGCTGTACACGCGTGTCAGGTACTCATCGGCGCCGAGAATGCGGGCTTCCTGTGCCTTGAGATCCGCGGTCGCCCAACCGTGCCATGCGGCTACGCGAATCGGAAAGCTGCGGAGCGGCTCCCGCAGCGGTACGTCAGCGTCGACGCGCGCACTACCGAGGATTGCCGCCGTCGCACAGAAGGCCCCGGCGAGCAGACTGAGGCGTGCCGCCGGCCCGCTCGAATGCTGCGTCACGGCGTCATCTCACTGACGAGTGGCGTCGGCGACGGACCCGAGTCGGCCAGCCGCAACAGACGCTGCAGCAGGAACAGCATCGCCACCGCGGCCATGAACACGAGCCAGCCGGCAAAGAGGTGAAAGAACCCGTCGGCAACCGCCGGTCCGGCCACGTGTGCCAGCACGCCGGTCCCGGCGACCCGCAGCGCGTTTGCCGCGATCGCAATCGGAATCGTCGCGGCGGCAAGGATGACCCGCCGGCTCACTCTGTCTTCGGTGAAGTAGCCATAAACAATGCCGAGGGTCAGCAGCGAGACGAGGGACCGGATGCCGCTGCAGGCCTCCGCAACTTCGAGCGTGACGGTGGCCAGAAGAATGACGTTGCCCTCCCGCAGCACCGGCATGTTGAGGGCCGACAGGGTGTGTTCGGCGACGCTCGACGCCATCAGCTGCAGGGGAAAGGCGATGGCGTTGAAGACAATCGCCGGCAGGGGAATCATCAGCAGCGCGAAGCAGAGCGGCAACGCGAGCGTGCGGACGTGCCGCCAACCCAGCACGAAAATGACGGAGCCGGCAAGCACGCCGACGAGCGACACCCGGGCGAGGAACAGCTCGGCGCCCAGATCGCCGGCGGCGAGCACGAGCAGCGACATCAGCACGACGGCCAGGCCGATGATGGACGGTTGCACGTCGAGCACGGTGAGACGGCGGCGTCGTTCCCATACGAAGTAGGCGCACAACGGCAACACCAGGAAGCCGTGTGAGTAGTCGTCGTTGGTCTGCCACGCGCGTACCAGCCCCGCGACCACATCGGTATAGAGCACCGCCAGGCCAAGTGCTGCCAGCGCGAGTGCCGCGAGCGTTCGGAAGTTCATGTCAGGCTGGCGTGACTCATGGCAAGCGCAGGGCCAGTGAGTCGGTTCGTTTCGCGCGGTGCGGTCGCGCCCGATCAAACGGGTGTCGACGCGGCTGAGACGGAGCGGCCGGCGCGTCGGAAGTCTCCCTGCAGGGCCACAATTGGTGCGTTCCGTGGCGAGACC
>DATDHP010000075.1:0-10573 GCA_036521515.1 Vicinamibacterales bacterium | reverse complement strand
GGCGGCGGCGCGACGATCGACCGCGTGCCGGCCATGTTGCCCGCCGGCGCGAACACGATGTGGTTCTCCGGATCGTAGCCGCCACCCGGCCAGTTCGTGGCGGTGCCGACGACGATCGCTCCGAGCATGCCGTTGACGTCGCCAAGGATGCCCGGATTGAACGGCGTCGTCGCCCACTTGAACCGCTTCGACCGCTCCACTGCCGCCGCGCGAAGTTCCGGCGTGAAGTCGATCAGGTCGTCGGGCACCCTGAACCAGTTACGCGCGTAGCGCAGCCGCTCCGGCGGATGCGGCTGCGTGGCCGCGGTTTTCTCACCGGGCACGTCGGACTGCGGCACTGGTTTTTCCTCGATCGGCCAGATCGGCACGCCGGTCACACGATCGAACACGTACAGCCAGCCCTCCTTGCTTGGCAGCGCAACGACCTTGCGCGGCTTTCCGTCAACCGTCACGTCTGCCAGGATCGGCGCCGACGACATGTCGAAGTTCCAGATCGGGTGATGCACGAACTGGAAGTGCCACTTGCGCTGCCCGGTCTTCAGATCGACCGCAACGAGGCTCTCCGCAAAGAGGTTGTCGCCCGGCCGGTGGCCGCCGTAGTAGTCGGACGATGGCGTTTCGACCGGCAAGTAGACGATCCCCAGCTCCTCGTCGACGCTGATCTGCGTCCACACGCCGACGTTGCCGTTGATGGCCCACGATTCGTTCTCCCAGGTGTTGCCGCCGAACTCGCCGGGCTTGGGAATCGTGTTGAAGGTCCAGAGCAGCTTGCCCGTGCGGACGTCGAAGGCGCGGACGAGCCCCTTGGTGTTGTCGTGCGACTCGACGGTTGCCCCTTCGCGCATCGCCGAGCCGATGATGGCCACGTCCCGGACGATGACCGGCGTCGAGTGGATGCCGATCTCGCCCGACTCCAGGTCGATCTGCAGCCCCCTCCCCTTCACCACGCCGACCTTCAGGTCGACGATGCCCTCCTTGCCGAACGAGGGGATGATGGCGCCGGTCTTCGCGTTGAGCGAGACCAGCCTGTAGCCCGTCGTGACGTAGAGGATGCGCTCGTCGCCTTTGCCATCGGTCCAGTACGACACGCCGCGGCCCGAGAGCTGTCGCGGCGCGACCGCTGCCCGTTTTCCTTCGCGCAGGCTGTGCGACCAGATCAGCTCGCCGGTCTTGCCATCGAGCGCGATGACCGACCGGCGCGTGCCGGCGGTCGTGTAGAGCACGCCTTTCGCCATGACCGGCGTCCCTTCGAGCTTGTACTCGGGAAACGGCCCGAAGTTGTCGGTCTTGAAGCGCCAGGCGACTTCCATCTTGCTGAAGTTGGAGGCGTTGATCTGATCCAGCGGTGAGTACCGCGTCCCTTTGACATCGGCGTTGTAGGTCGGCCACTCACCATTGGCTGTCGACGGCTGGCCCGTCTGACCCGAGACGCCTGCGGTGATCAGGAGGATCCCGAGGACGAGGGACACCGACGCCAGCGCGAATCGAGAGACTACTGGGCTCATCGTCCACTCCTTCCGGCAACGTGAACGCGGAATTATAGCAGCCGGCAGCGGGCGCCCGGCAGCCGGCAGTGTACGCCGATTCGACGCGGCGGGGGTGAAAAACCTTCCGAGATCCGTTGGTTTCGCGGCATGTGCACTGCCCGCTGCCGGCTGCCCGCTGCCGGCTGCCGGCTGCCTAAAACGTGAACCTGAATCCCAGCTGCAGCATGCGCGGTTGATACGCGACGTTCAGGTTCCCCGTTGCCTGCGCGTAATTGCTCGCGCTCTCCTGTGTCACATACGACCCGTAATTCGCGTGATTGAAGACGTTGAACACTTCGACGATGCCGTCGACGCCGGCGCGGCCACCGAGGGGAAACCGTCGCATCACGCGTACGTCCACGCGATGGAGCGGCGTTCCGACCAGGCTGTTGCGCGGCACAATCGTACCGTTCGGGCGCAGGCGGCCGCCGGAGGCGCCCGTCAGGCGCAAGTCACCGCCATATACGCCTGCTGCCGCTCGTCTTCAAGGTGCTTGGCAGTTTTGATTGCAGGGACGAGCGCGAAGGGGTAGAGCGCGCGGAGGATGACGCGACGCTGGTCACGCGGCTGCTGGCATTCTGCCGTTGACTCCCCTGCCGGGGGGACGCATGATGGCGTCCGTTCACGGCCGGCGACAGGCTGTAAGCAACACATCGCGGCAGCGTGAGGAGTCGTCACTGCGTTTCCGTGTCCTGCGTGGCGTATGGACCCTGACCGCTGGCAGCAGATCTCGCAGCTCTATCGCTCCGCGCTCGCCCATCGGGAGCCCGAGCGATCGGCGTTTCTCCGCGGCGCCTGTGGCGACGACGACCGGCTGAGGAAGGAAGTCGAGTTGCTGCTCGCGCAGACCCGCAGCGGTGAGGCGTTCCTGCAGCGGCCGGCTCCCACTGTCGCCGCAGGCATCCGCGCCGACGAGCCCGTCCACGACTGGATTGGTCGCTATCGCGTCGCTGGGAGGCTTGCCGAGGGGGGCATGGGCGTCGTCTATCGCGCCCATGATGCGAAGCTTCAGCGCGACGTCGCAATCAAGATTCTGAGCGAGTCGTCCGACCCTGCCGGACGGAAGCACCTCCTGCAGGAGGCTCGCGCGGCGTCCGCCCTCAATCATCCCCACATCTGCACCGTCTATGAGGTCGACGACACGGGTCCCCTCGCCTTCATCGTCATGGAGCATGTCGAGGGCAACGCACTCGGTGACGTGATCCCACCCGCGGGCTTGCCGGCGGACACCGTGCTGCGATACGGCCTCCAGATCGCCGATGCGCTCGCCCATGCGCATGACCGGGGCATTGTCCATCGGGATGTGAAGGCATCCAACGTGCTGATTACACCCCAGGGTCGCGCCAAGGTGCTCGACTTCGGCCTGGCGAAACGGCTTGCCGGCGTGGAAATCCCCGAGGCGATAACGCAGTCGCAGGCATCGCGCACGCAGCTTGGCGTCATCAAGGGCACACTGGCCTACATGGCGCCCGAGCAGCTACGCGGCGAAGGAGCCGACGCTCGGAGCGATGTGTGGGCGCTGGGCGTGCTCCTGTATGAGATGACGGCCGGCGTGCGTCCGTTCCACGGGCAGACGACCTTCGAAATCAGCTCGGCAATCCTGAGCCAGGAACCAGCGCCCCTCTCAGAGAGCACCCCGTCGCAACTGGCAGCCGTCATCCGCCGCTGCCTGGCGAAGGAGCCCGCACAGCGCTATCAGCGAGCCGGCGAAGTGCGGGCGGCGCTCGAAACGATTCACGCCGGCCGCCCGGCTCCCGGCGAGGCGTTGCGCTCCGGGCGGAGAGGGCTGGTGTTCACGGCGATGGCTCTGGCCGCGCTGCTGGTGGGCACAGCGGCATTGGATGTCCGCGGAGTGCGGACACGACTGCTGGGAATCCCGACTCCGGCGCCGATTCGATCTCTCGTGGTGCTCCCACTTGCGAATGTATCGGGCGACTCCGACCAGGAGTATTTTGCGGATGGCATGACGGAGGCGTTGACCTCCGATCTCGCCAGACTGGGCGCCCTGCGCGTGATCTCGCGTACGTCGGCAATGACCTACAAGGGAACGCGCAAGCCACTGCCGACCATCGCCAGGGAGCTCAATGTGGACGCAGTCGTGGAAGGCTCGGTCCTGCGGGTCGGCCAGCGCGTGCGGATCGTGGCGCAGCTCATACAGGCCTCGACCGATACCCACCTGTGGACCGATAGCTATGAACGCGACCTGCAGGACGTGCTGCGGTTGCAGAGCGACGTCGCGCAGGCCATCGCCCGGGAGATCAGAGCAGCCGTCACGCCCCAGGAACGAGCGCGACTGGCCGACAGGCGTACGGTCAAGGCCGAGGCGTACGAGGCCTATCTCAGGGGAATGTTTTTCCTGAACAAGTACACCCCGGACGGATTCGAAAAAGGGCTGGTGTATCTCCAGCAGGCCGTCGATATGGACCCGGCCGATCCATTCGCGCTCTCCGGGCTGGCGCTTGGCTACACGCTGGTCGGTCACGACAAGGCGGAGTACTTGATTCGAGCCAAGGCCGCAGCGCAGAAGGCCGTCGAGCTGGGTGAACCGCTGGCCCAGACCTATGTGGCGTTGGGCATGGCAAGGCTCCAGTCCGACTGGGACTTCGCGGGCGCGCAACGCGATCTCCGGCGCGCCGTAGAGCTCAACCCGAGCCTGGGTGAGGCGCATCGCGGCTATGCGTGGTCTCTTCAGGTCGTCGGGCGGCGGGATGAGGCCTTTGCGGAATTGAGACGAGCCATGGAGGTGGAACCGCTGACACCGCTCTTTGCGTCCGACCTCGGGTGGCAGTATCTCGTGGCGGGGCAACACGACGCGGCGATGATCGAGGGCCGCAAGTCGCTTGAATTGAACCCCAGTTTCCCGCCGGGCTTTGGCATTGTCGGACGCGTCTACAGGGAGAGGGGCATGTTCGACGAGGCGATCGCGGCGCACCAGAAAGCCGCGCGATGGCTGCTGGGAGCAACCTATGCGTTCGCCGGACGGCGCGATGACGCGCGCCAGATCGCAGCGGAAATCAGCAAGGTGGAGCCGGGCCCGGAAACCGACTGGACTCTCGGGAACGTCCATGCGGCGCTTGGCGAAAAGGATGAAGCGTTCAGGCGACTCGAAGCGGCCTACCAATCGCGCCATCCCCTGATGCCCTGGATCCGCGTGTGGCCCGAGCTCGCGCCGTTGCGCGGCGACCCGCGCCTCGACGACCTGGCCCGCCGCATCGGATTGCCATGAAGTGACCTGGGCGCTCGACCCAGGAATTTCCCGTGTCAGTCTCCCCACATCGCCGAACGTGAGACACGCCCGGCGCACGGCTCGAATGAGCTAAGTCCCTCTTATTCATTCACTTGTCGCTTGGCCGGCTGGTTGCTCCAGGAGTCCCCGGAGGACGATATGCGAGCGACTCAGGCAGGCTGGACGATGGCGGCGGTCACGGTGGCGGTGGCGCTGGCGGGCGTTCCCCTGCGCGCGGCGGATGCCGCGGCAACGGTGACGACGGCAGCATCGCCACGCCCGATGCGGCGGATCATCGTCAGCCTTCCCGATCGCAAACTGGCCGTCCTCGAAAACGAGCAGGTACTCGCCCTCTTCGGCGTGGCGGTTGGCGCCCCGTCCACGCCGAGCCCGATCGGCACGTTCACGATCGTCAATCGCATTCCCCACCCCACGTACTACCGCCCCGGCAAAGTCATCCCGCCTGGCGCCACCAACCCGCTCGGCACGCGGTGGCTCGGCTTGAGCCAGAAGGGCTACGGCATCCACGGCACCGACAACCCGCGCTCGATTGGTCACGCGCAGTCGCTCGGCTGCATCCGGCTGCGCAACGCGGATGTCGAGCGGCTGTTCGAACACGTCCGCGCCGGCGACATCGTCGAGCTGCACGCGGAGCGCACGGCAGAACTCGCAGAGCTGTTCAAGTAGATCGATTTCAGTTTGATGTGGCGCGGACCTTTACGGTCCGCGATGGCGAACCGTAAAGGCTCGCCCCACTTCTCAAAGCGAGGAAATAGACATGTTGGTCATCAAGTACGTGCTGATCGCTGGCGCCGTTGGACTGTTGATATCGGCGGCAGCAGTCCTGGCCTTTGACGCATACAGGATCGTGCGCTCCCTCGTCCCGCCTCCAGTGAGATGGCGTCTCGCCTCGCGCCTGGCTCTCCTCGCGTGGCTCCCGCTCCTGCCTGCGCTCAGCATCGTGGTCGTGCCGACCGGGACGGCCGGGGTGCGCGTGAGCCAGATCTCAGGAACGCTCGCCGGCACGATGTACCCGGGCACACACCTCATCGTTCCGCTGATTCATCACGTCGAGCTCTACACCGTGCGTGATCAGATCTTCAACACGAGGGCGGTGGAGTCGGCGAAGGACGCGAATGATGCGCTGAAGGTCTACAGCAAAGAGGGCCTGCCGGTGGGTCTGGGGATTTCCGTCCGGTATCAGCTCGATCCGACGCGCCTCCCCTTCATGCAGAACAGCCTGCCGCGGCCCGTCGAGAGCGAGGTGCTGCCAGGCGTCGTCGCCAACGCCTTCCGTCAGACGATCTCCGGCTACCTCGTGCGCGATGTCTTCTCCACCAGACGCGAGGAGATCCGGCGCACGGCCGCCGACGCGATTACGAGCAGGCTCGCAGCAGACGGGATCGTGGTCAAGGAAGTCATGATGCGCGACATCGGCCTGCCGCCGGAGTACGCGAAGGGCCTGGAAGGGCTGCTGGTGAAAGCCCAGGAAAACGACCGGTTGTCGATCGAGCTCGACGTGAAGCAGAAGATGGTGAAGACGGCGGAGCTCGAGGGCGAAGCCGAGAAGATGCGCCACATCAAGCAGGCAGAGGGACGGGCGCACATCACGGTGCTCGAAGCCAGAGCGCAGGCCGACGCGATGCAGCACACCCTGCCGCTGAAGGAAAAACAGATTCAGCAGACCCGCCTCGAGGCCGAGGCGCGCAAGGAGGCGACGGTCAGGAACGCCGAGGCCGCCGCCGCGGCAAAGGTCATCGACAGCAAGGCGGAGCTCGAAAAGCGGAACCTGATGGCGCAGGCCGAGGCGCAGCGGATCCGTCTGCTTGCCGGATCCGATGCCGAGCGCATGAAGTCGGAAGCCCAGGTGCTCAAGGAGAATCCGCTCCTGATTCAGAAGATTATCGCCGAGCGCCTCTCCGACAAGGTGCAAATCATGATGGTTCCCACGGATGGAAAGTTCTTCTTCGCCAACGACGTGTTGAAGGGCTCACCGATGGGCTCGCCTGTCTCGCTCACGTCAGAGCGGTGAGGACGGGTGCAGGTCTTCGGACTACGGGCTTCGGACTACGGTGGCAACCAGCCGGTTCCTACCGAAGCCCGAAGCCCGAAGCCCCGGAGACCCAGGAATGGCGATGCTAAAATTTGCAGCGGTGGGGAACCAAAGCAGAAGGCCCAAGGTCCAAGGCGCAACGGGAATTCCACGTTGTGACTCGAGCCTTGAGCTTTGTGCCTCGAGGACCCGCATTGCCCTGTGCGCGATCGCGGCCGTGATGTGGGTCGCGCCGCTCCTTACCCAGGCGTCGCTCGAGTTCGACGATCTCCTGCCCGAGCTCGCAGCGAAGATCGCCGCGGTCGTGGCCGCGGATTCTCAGGTCAGCCTCATTGCGTCTGAACAGGATTCAACCAGTGGCGCGGCGCGACCACTGCAGGAGCGGGTCGCCGCCCTCCTGGCGTCGCGCGGCGTGCGGCTTGTTGACGCTGGCGACGCCGTCACGGCGGTCGGACTGAGCTGTTCCGAGAACCTCCGCGAGCGCTCGTGCCTCGCCGAGGTGCGGACCAACACCCGGCGTGACGTCGTCATGGTGACGCGGCGGCACGAGGGCACCACGCCGGTCGGGAGTCGCCTGGCGATGAGCCTCGAGCTGCGACCACTCTTCGTCCGCCACACACCCATCCTGGACGTGGCCGTGCTGGACGGACAGTTCCTCGTGCTCGATCCCGCGTCGATCGCCCTCTATCAAGAGACAGCGCAAGGCTGGCAGCCCGTACGGGCCCGGCCGCTGCCAGTGACGCGTGTGTGGCCGCGCGACGTGCGGGGACGTTTGAGTGTGGAAGCCGACCGGTTCAGCGCGTTTCTCCCGGGCGTCGCGTGCTCCGGCCGTGTCAACGATCTGACCGCGAATTGCGCCGACGGCCGGCACACGTGGCCTCTCGGGATCGAGAACAGCGGTCTCGACCCGGCCCGGAACTACTTCGACACGCCGGAAGGCTTCCCGTTCTACAGCGCTGCTTCGCTCCGCGCCGACGCCGACGCGCGATGGCTCGTTGCCGATCGCAACGGCGCGTTGAGTCTTCTCGACGGTGCTCGCCGGCCGCTGGCGCGCGTCGCCACGGCCGACGATGTCGCCGGCATTGCAGCAGCATGCGGCGCGGAGAGCTATGTGGTTGCAGCCGGTCTCTCTGACGGGCGGGACGCGGTGCGGCTTTTTCAGGTGGCGCGACAGCGTCTGATTCCGATCGGCTCTCCCGTTTTCCTGCCCGGCAAGCTGACTGTCCTGTGGGCGGCGCCTGGCGCGACCACGGCAACGGCGGTGGCCCACGATATCGGCAGCGGACGGTATGAGGCGTTTCTCGCCACTATTTCTTGCGGCCGTTAGCCTGTGGCTCCTTGCAGGCGAATCGGGGGCGGCCCGGCCCCGTTACGGCGGCACGCTGAGGGTCGCGACGGCGGGGGTCGTCCGGACGTTCGATCCCACGGCGGCCGCAACGAGTCCGGATGATGCGGCGGCGATGCGTCACACGCTGCCTCTCGTGTTCGAGACGCTCATTGCCGTGGGGCCCGGCGGAGGCCTGCGTCCGATGCTGGCCAGCTCGTGGGCGGCTGATGGGCAAGTCACTCGCTGGCGCATCCGGCTGCGTGAAGGCGTGCGACTGCACGATGGGTCAACGCTTGACGTGGCCCGCGCTGTCGACTCGCTGCGAATCAGCCACAAGGAATGGCACGTGTCGGCCGATGGCGAGGCCATCGTCATCGAGCCCGGACTCGCATCGACGGACGTGCCGTGGGCGCTGGCCGACCTCCGAAGCGCCATTGCCGTCCGCCGGCCTTCCGGCGAGATCCTGGGAACCGGACCATTTTTAGTGGCGCAACAGGGGCCGAATCGCCTGCTGCTTCGCGCGCACGATGACTACTGGGGCGGGCGCGCGTTTCTCGATGCCGTCGAGATCGATCTCGGCCGCCCCACCGCGGCGCTGCTCGCCGATCTCGAGCTCGGCCGAACAGACTTCGCCGCCGTGCAGCCCACCGATCGGCGCCGGTTGTCGCAGCGCGGGCTGCGGACAGTCGCCTCGCGGCCGCTCCAGCTGTTTACGCTGATCTTCGAAGGACACCGCGCCACGGCCGCCGACGAAGCAGTGCGTCGCGCGATCGCGTCATCGCTCGATCGAGCGGCCATCTGCCGCGTCCTGCTCCAGGACTACGCCGAACCGGCCGATGGCATCCTGCCCCGCTGGCTGAGCGGCTACGAACCCTTCGTGCTCGAAAGACGGGACCGCTCGTTGTCGCGAGCGGAGGTGGCCAGGCTTCCGCCCGCCCGGCGTGCGCTGACGCTTCGGGTCGACCCGTCGGATCTCGTCGCGAAGTCGATCGCCGAACGGATTGCCGTGGATGCGCGCGCGGCCGGCTTCACGCTCACCGTGCAGGCGCCGGCCGGCCTGGCGCCTCGTCCAGACCTCCGCCTGCTGCGCGTACGGCTGGCGCCGACGACGCCGGAGCGGGCGCTCGCGGCCTTCATGGGAGCCCTCGGTCCGCGCACGCTGACATATGTGTCCGGAGAGCCAGCGCCTGCCCCCGACACATCCTTGCCCGAAGTCCATCGTGTCGAGCGCGACCTGCTCGAACGCAGCATCATCGTCCCGGTCGTGCACGCGTCGGAGGTTTACGGCCTTGGAGAACGCCTCGACTGGTGGAACGGGCCGGTCGTCGGCGCAACGGCGGCGTGGGACCTTGCCAACGCGTGGCTCAGAACCGGCTCATGAGTCTCCGCACCCGGCTCTTCGCCCTCGTCTGCGCAGTCGTCACCTTCACGGTCGTCCTGGTCACCGCGACGGTATCGGCGAGCGCGCGCCGCTCGTTTGCCACGCTCGACGAGCAGCGGACGGCGGCCCTCGTCGCGCAGTTTCGCAGTGAGTTCAAGGTCGAAGGCGATCAGGTCGGGTCGAGGCTGGGCCGTGTCGCCGCCAGCGACGCCATCGTCCGCATGGCGGCGGACGGCGGCGGCGCGAAACGCGATTACGCCTCGTACGTCAACGAAGCAGGCCCGCTTGCCGCCGCCCAGGAGCTCGACTTCCTCGATCTCGTTGCCGCCGACGGCACGATCGTGTCGTCCGCGCACTGGCCGGCAAAGTTCGGCTACCGCCACTCGTGGGTGACCCCCTCGATCATCCATCCTGAAGCGTCAGGCGCGTTCCTGCAGGCTGTCGAGCTCCCACAGGAGATCGCGCTCGGCCTGGTGGCGGTGCACAAGGTAGGAACCGACGACCGAAGCCTCTACCTGGCGGGCGGACGCCGGCTCGATCGGCAGTTTCTCGAATCGCTCGTCCTTCCGCCCGGCATGCGCGTATTGCTGTACCGGAACCTCGAGCCCGAGGTATCGCTGCGCCAGCTGGTCGATCCGTCGGGCAACGCGTCCCGGGCGGCCGCGCTGGTGCCGCTCATATCTCGCGTGCGCCAGACCGGCGAGGAGGCCAGTGAGCCGATCGAATGGCCCGACGGCGCGGAGGCCATGAATGCGATCCCGCTCACCGGCCGGGATGGACGCGTCCTCGGAGTGCTGCTCGTCGGCAGCTCGGGCCGTGAGCTCGGCGCGCTGGTTCGACGAATCAGGTGGAGCGGCGTGGCCCTCGGCGGTCTTGGCCTGGCCCTCGGCTTCGTCCTGAGCTACGTCGTCGCCTCCCGCGTCACTCGCCCCGTCGAGCAGCTCGCGGCCGCCGCTCGCGACGTCGCGGATGGCCACTGGGAGGTCGGTCTCGACCACGTGCGGGCATCGGGCGAGATCGCGGCGCTCGCCGATGCCTTCGAGACGATGACCCGCGAGCT
>DATDHP010000074.1:0-3685 GCA_036521515.1 Vicinamibacterales bacterium | reverse complement strand
GAAGGTAGAAGGTAGAAGGTAGAAGGTAGAAGGTAGAAGGTAGAAGGTAGAAGGTAGAAGGTAGGCACATGAATATTGCGGAAGGATCGTTGGAAGAAGCTCGCTATTACCTGCGCCTGGCTCACGACCTCGGGTATGAAGCGAATCCTAACCTCGGCCAAGACGCTCTCGAGGTAGGACGGTTGCTCGGATCGTACGCGCGAACCATTCTTTCTTCTTCCTCCTAACTTCCTCCTCCTGACACGTGGTGCACAACGTCATCGTTATTGGAGCCGGCCACAACGGTCTGACGGCCGCTTTCTACCTGGCGAAAGCTGGATTGAAGCCGCTGGTCCTCGAGCGCCGTGGCACTGTCGGCGGCGGCGCGATCACGAGTGAACTGCATCCCGGCTTCCGCGTGCCCACGCTCTCGCACCATCTTCTGCTCTGGGCCGACATTGCCCGTGACATGGCGCTGCAACGGCACGGCGTCGAGCTCCTGAAGCCGGACGCCGAAGTCTTCGCGCCGGGGCTCGACGGCCGCGCGTTGACGGTGTACGACGATCCGAAACGCAGCGCCGACGCCATCCGGCCGTTCAGCACGTCGGACGCCGACGCCTATCCAGAGTATCGACGCGCCGTCGGCCGCGTGACGGGAGTGCTGGCCTCGCTGTTCACGTCACCGCCGCCGAGCATCGACCAGCCTGGCCCGCGCGACATCTGGAACCTGCTCGGAACGGGCCGGAAGTTCCGCTCCCTCGGGCATCGGGACGGCTACCGGCTGCTGCGCTGGGGACCGATGCCGGTCGCCGATCTGATGGCGGAGTGGTTCGAGACGGATCTGCTCTCGGCCGCTGTGGCCGCTCCCGGCCTCTCGGGCACCATGTTCGGCCCGCGCTCGGCGGGGAGCGCGCTCGTGCTGTTGATGCACGAGACGCATCGGCAACTCGCCGGCGGCGCCCTGCGCGTCCGGGGCGGGCCCGGTGCGCTCACACTGGCGATGGCAGACGCGGCGCGGGCCGCCGGGGCCGAGATTCGCACGGGTGTCCCCGTCGATCGGATTCTCACGATCGACGAACGAGTGACCGGGGTCATGGCCGGCGGCGCCGAGATCGCCGCGAGCACGGTCGTCTCCGCGCTCGACCCCAAGACGACGTTCCTTCGCCTCATGGATCCGGTCGACCTCTCGCCCGAGTTCGTGACACAGGTGCGAAACTTCCGGGCAGCTGGTACCGTGGCAAAAATCAACCTCGCGTTGTCGGCGCTGCCGGTGTTCACTGGCGGGGCGGATGCGCAGGCGTTGTCCGGCCGCATCCACGTCGGCCCCGGGCTCAACTACCTCGAGCGCGCCTTCGACCATGCCAAGTACGGCGAACCGTCCGCTGATCCGTGGCTCGACATCACGATCCCCTCCATCCTCGATCCCCAACTGGCGCCAGCGGGAGCACATGTCATGTCGATTTACGTGCATTACTCGCCGGCGACGCTGCGCGGCAGCGATTGGGACGCCGCGGCCGGCCCTCTGCTGCAAAGGGTCCTCCGGACGATCGAGCGGTTCGCACCGGGCCTTTCCAGCTTGGTGGCCGCGACACAGGTCATCACGCCGAGGGCGCTGGAACGCGACTTCGGCTTCCACGGCGGGCACATCTTCCACGGAGAGCTGGCCCTCGATCAGCTCTTCACGATGCGCCCGCTGCTCGGTTACGGGCGATACGACTCGCCGATCCGCGGCCTGTACCTGTGCGGTGCCGGCACACATCCGGGCGGATTCATGACGGGCGCCAGCGGCCGGCTCGCGGCGGCGATGGTAAGGGATGCATAGTCTCGGCTCTGCCATCTTTTTGTCACCGTCTCCCGTCATAATCAGCGTGATGACGCGCGTTCTTCCCTTCGGCGCCGCCGTCCTCCTGTTGGCAGCGGCCGCGATCGCCCAGGACCCGTCCGGCGGCCGTGGATTTCCGCGCGACGCGCGCCAGCAGGCCAGCGCCACCGGTACGGCCATCATCCGTGGACGCGTCGTGGCTGCCGATTCGGGGGCGCCGATTCGCCGCGCCCAGGTCCGCGCGCTCGCCAACGACACGCGGGGATCCCGCCTTGCGAGCACGGACGGGCAGGGTCGATTCGAGCTCCGCGATCTTTCGGCCGGACGCTGGGAGCTGACGGCGTCGAAAGCCGGGTTCGTGACGCTGCGCCTCGGACAGCGCCGGCCATTCGAGCCCGGCAAGCCGGTCGAGCTCCGGGACGGGCAGGTCGTGGAGGGCGCCGACATCGCGCTGCCGCGCGGAGCCGCGATCACCGGGCGAGTATTCGACGAGTTCGGCGATCCGGTTGCGGGCGCCCGTGTCCAGGTGCTTCGCTACCAGTTCCTGCAGGGTATCCGCCGCCTGAGGCCCACCGGCATCGGCGATCAGAGCGACGACACCGGCGCATTCCGGCTGTTTGGCCTGACGCCGGGCGATTACTACGTGAGCGCGACGGTTCGCGCGCTGCCCGTTGACGATCCGACGGTTGACTCCGCCGGCTACGCGCCGACGTATTACCCCGGCACCGGCAACGTGGCGGAGGCACAACGCGTCACCGTCGGGGTGGGGCAGGAACTGGCGAGCGTCAGCTTCGCGCTGCTCCCTGTTCGCACCGTGCGTGTCTCAGGCCGCGCGATCGACTCGATGGGCCAGCCACTCGGCGGCGGCGTCGCGACGCTGACGCCGGCCGATGCGACGGCTGACACGCCGATGATGTTCGGTGGTGGCGGCAACGTGCGCCAGGACGGCACGTTCACCTTGACCAACGTCGCACCCGGGTCCTACACGTTGACGGTCGCCTCGCGACCGTTCGGAAGACGCGGCGGGCGCGGCGGCGACAGCGACGGCGAGGTCGGATCGATCCCGCTCACCGTCGCCAACGAGGATCTTTCCGGGATTCAGATCGCGACCACGCAGGGCGCGACCGTGAGCGGAGTCGTCGTCGCCGCCCAGGGGAGCAGCACAGCGCTCCGCACGGCCGGCATTCAGATCACCACGCAGCCGGTGCCTTTCAGCCGCGGACCCGGCACGGGCATGACGCGCGTGGAAAGCACCGGCGCGTTCACGCTGACCGGTCTGCTCGGGTCGCGCGTGATACGCGTGTCGGGCCTGCCACAGGATTGGATGCTGCAGTCGATTGTCGTCAACGGCGCTGACGTGGCCGACCGCATACTCGAATTCAGCGGGAACCAGGAGGTGCGCGGCGTGCGTGTGATCGTTACCGATCGCGTCACCGAGGTGAACGGCACGGTGACGGCCGCCGGCAGGCCCGCACGCGACTACACGGTCGTCGTCTTTCCGGAGGACACCGCGAAATGGACGTTCCCGTCGCGCCACCTCCGTTCGGGACGTCCCGATCAGCAGGGTCTCTTCCGCATCCGCGCGCTCCCGCCTGATGAGCGCTACCTCGCCGCCGCGGTCGATTACCTCGAGGAAAACGAAGCCATGGATCCGCAGTTCCTCGAACACATCAAGACCAGCGCCACTCGATTCGCGTTGGGTGAAGGTGAGACGAGGGCCCTCGAGCTGAAGCTGGTTGAGCGGTAGGCCGACCTGAAGGTCGGCCTCTACGAGAAGACAGCGTTCGTAGAGGTACGAGAAGACAGCGTTCGTAGAGGTACGAGAAGACAGCGTTCGTAGAGGCGGACCTTCAGGTCCGCCTGAAGTCGGG
The DNA here is from genome assembly GCA_036521515.1 of Vicinamibacterales bacterium. Classification (GTDB taxonomy): domain Bacteria; phylum Acidobacteriota; class Vicinamibacteria; order Vicinamibacterales; family UBA2999; genus Gp6-AA40. The sequence continues at coordinate 13 of DATDHP010000074.1, read as the reverse complement.
CCCGCCTAAAAAT
>DATDHP010000073.1:0-3279 GCA_036521515.1 Vicinamibacterales bacterium | reverse complement strand
ATGACGTCGATCTGGTGATGTGGCGCGGGCTCGCCGCTCCCAGGGGCACCCCGAAGGACGTGATTGTCAGGCTCGAGGACGCGGTGCGGAACGTCGTGGCCAGCCCGCGGTTCAAGGAGCTCAGCGCCAACCTCGGGTTCGAGCCGGCGTTCCTGCCCGCCGCCGACTTCGCTGCGCTCGTGGCCGACGACGACATGTCGATTGCCGGGCTGATGAAACAGCTCGGGCTCACGGCTCCAGGACACTAGCCCGGTGCGCCTCGACAGGGTCGACCGCGTTCTGGGACCCGTCCTCACGCTCGTGGCCCTGGTCTGGCTGTGGCTCGCGTTCACCTATATTCCCGGCCCACGCGGGGCCGGTGAGACGGGACCGCGCGCCTTTCCCGTGCTGCTCGGCGTGGCGCTCGCCGGCCTCGGGGTGGCGATGTCGCTGATGGCGCGCGCACCGGCCGCCGAGGCGGTCGCCACCGTGACAAGGCGCGAAGCGGCCGTGGCCGCCGGCACAGTCGGGCTGCTGGTGCTCTACGCCTTTCTGCTCCAACGGGCAGGCTTCCTGATCGCTACACCCGTTGCGATCGCGCTCGCCATGCGCGGCCTCGTGCGCGAGCGGAGCGGCATCCGCGTCGGCGCCCTGGCGATCGGGTTCACCGTCGGCTGCTGGGCGATCTTCGACGTGCTCCTGAGCACGCCGCTGCCGCGCGGTTCATGGGTCCTCTGGCTGCGCTGACGCCGGAGGCCATCGCCGCCACGGCCACCGGGGCCATCGTCGGCCTGGTGTTCTCCGCCATCCCCGGGCTCACCTTCTCGACGGCGCTGGCGCTGATGATGCCGATCACCTTCGGCCTCGATCCTGTCCCCGCTATCGGAATGCTGCTCGGGATTTACTCCGGCGGCATGACCGGCGGCGCAGTGGCTTCCATTCTCCTCGGCATTCCCGGCAACCCGTCGGCGGCGGCGACGGTGTTGGACGGCTACCAGCTGGGCCGGAAGGGCCAGGCCAGCCTGGCGCTCGGCGCCTCGGTCGTCGCCTCGGCGTTCGGCGGCCTGTTCAGCCTGGTCGTCATGATGATGCTGATCGAGCAGGTGGCCGCCGTGGCGATCAGGTTCGGGCCGGCCGAGATCTTCGCGCTGGTACTGTTCGGGCTGTCCACCATCTGCGGGCTGGCGGAGCAGTCGATCTTGCGTGGCCTCATCGCGGGCGTGCTTGGACTGATGATGATGACCATCGGCCTCGACGAGCTGGATGGCGTCGGGCGCCTCACGTTCGGCACGATACAGCTGCAGCAGGGCATCAACGTGCTCGTCGCGATGATTGCGTTGTTCGCCGTGCCGCAGGTCATCACCACTTTCATCAACCATGGCGCCGCCTCCGCGGAGCGGGCGTCCGCCGCGGACGTGCCGACGCCGGAGCAGGTGCGCGGGATTCTTCCCTTGCGCCAGCTCTTGCCCTACTCGTGGCTCATGGTGCGCAGCTCGATGATCGGCACCATCGTCGGCGCCATCCCGGGCCTCGGCGGTCCCGTCGCCGCCTTCCTGGCGTACGATCACGCGCGCCGGTTCAGCCGCAGACCGGAAGACTACGGCAAAGGGGAGCTCGGAGGTGTGGTGGCGCCGGAAGCGGCGAACAACGCGGTCATGGGCGGCGCCCTGATTCCGCTCCTCAGCCTCGGCATACCGGCTGATACGGGCACGGCTATCATCCTCGGGGGGCTGCTCGTGCACGGACTGCAGCCGGGGCCGCTACTGTTTCAGACCAGTCTCGACATCATTTACGGCATGTACGTCACGATCGTGGTGTCCTGGGTGGTCATCCTGCTCGTGCAGGTCGTCGGGATCCGCATCTTCGTGCGCGTGCTCCGCGTGCCGCGGCACCTGCTCGGCGTCTGCATCCTCGTGCTGTGCGGCATCGGGTCGTATGCGATTCGGAACGCCGTCTTCGACGTGTACCTGATGGCCGTCGTGGGCCTGTTCGGGTACGTCCTGCAGCGCGTGCGCATCCCGATCGCACCGGTCCTGCTCGGCCTGGTGCTGGGCCGGACGCTCGAGCAGCAGTACCGCACGGCACTGATTCTGAGCGAAGGAAGCCACAGCATCTTCCTGGAGAGTCCGGTGGCGGTGGTCTTCCTGTCGCTGACGTTCGTCGTGGTGGGATGGCAGATCTGGTCGTCGCTGCGGCGGCCGGGCATTCGTGATTCGTGATTCGTGATTTGTGATTCATTCGTGATTCTGTGAACGATCCCGGAATCACGAATCGGAAATCAGGTCAGAATCACAAATCAATCACGATTCACGACTCACGAATCACGAATCCGAGATTTGGAGAATGGCGATGCAGGCGAGTGTGGTGCGGTTTGCGGCCCCTGGCGGGCCGGATGTGTTGAAGCTCGAGACAATGGCGGTGCCGGAGCCAGCGGCTGGCGAGGTGCTGGTCCGCCACACGGCGATCGGCCTCAACTACCAGGACACCTATCACCGCTCGGGCTTCTACCCGCTGCCGATGCCAAGCGGCGTCGGCACGGAGGCGGCCGGGGTCGTCGAGCGCGTCGGCCCCGGCGTCACCGATCTGCGGGCGGGCGATCGGATCGTGTACGCCGGCGGAACGCCCGGCTCGTATGCCAGCCGTCGCGTCGTGCAGGCCGCGCGCGTGGTGAAGACTCCCGACGGCATCGCCGACGAGGTCGCGGCGGCGGTGCTGCTGAAGGGGATGACCGTCGAGTACCTCCTCAACCGCTGCTATGCCGTGAAGCCTGGCCAGTTCGCGCTGTTCTACGCGGCCGCCGGAGGCGTCGGGCTGATCGCCGGGCAGTGGGGGCGGCACCTCGGGGCGACGATGATCGGCGTCGCCGGCGGCGCCGAGAAGTGCCGCCTCGCGCGCGAGCACGGCTACGCGGAGGTCATCGATCGCACGCGCGAGGACGTGGTTGAGCGCGTGAAGGCCATCACGGGCGGCGCGGGTGTGCCGGTGGTCTACGATTCGGTGGGGAAGGCGACGTTCGAGGCGTCGATCAAGAGCCTGGCGCCGCGGGGATTCTTCGTGTCGTTCGGCACCACGACGGGGGCTCCGCCGCCGGTCGAGGCCGGGCTGCTCCAGAAGCAGGGCTCGCTGTACTTCACGCGTCCGACGCTCGTGACCTACACCGCCGCGCGCGAGGAGCTCGTCGCCTCGAGCGCGGCGGTGTTCGACATGGTGATGAAGGGCGCGATCGCGGTGCGCATCGGAGCGCGGTATCCGCTCGCCGACGCCGTCAGGGCCCACACCGATCTGGAGGGCGGCAGGACC
>DATDHP010000072.1:0-4713 GCA_036521515.1 Vicinamibacterales bacterium | reverse complement strand
GTCTCCGGCGGCACGCAGCGCATCCAGTTCCGCCGCATCGAACGCGGCGGTTTGGATTTGATCTTCTTCTTCTCGTATTGGCCGGCTGCCAGCTTCTCCACCTGCACGCGCGCGTCGTTGAAGCAGGCGCCGCCACCGAGGTCGGTGAGGCTGTCCGGTGCAAGCACGTTCGCCGTGTAGCCATTGGCCGTGTGCTTCCGCCAGAGTCCCTTCGGCAGCGAGACGGTGCCCGGGCGGATCCACGCGCCGATCGCGACGTTGCAGCGCACTTCGCCCTGCCCATTGAACACGCGGACAGGGTCTCCATCCCTCAGCCCGCGCGCCGCCGCGTCATCCGGATGGATGAGGAGACGAACCTCCGGGCGCGGAAGCTCGGAGAGCATCGAGCTGATGGTGCGCTCGCTGGCCGGCGAGATGAGCGCCAGCGGGAACTCGGGCGTCGCCGGGTCCGGCTGGTAGCCATACAGACCCGCGGGCGCTTCCGCGTCGAGATGTTCCGGAAAGAGATCGGCCTTGCCGTCCGGCGTCAGCGGCCACACTGTCTGGAACTGAATCGGCCGGCCGTCATAGGGAGGTGTCGCCGCGCCGCAGTCGCGCAGCGTGTCGCCAATCTCCGCTGGAAGCCGGCCCATCACATCGAGCATTTCCTCCAGCTCACCCTTCGGGTCCGTCTCCTCCTCGAGCCCGACACGTTGCATCAGCTCGCCGAACACGTCAGCGTTGGGCCGTGCCTCGCCAACGGCTTCGATGACCGGCCGGCCAAGCCCCAGCGTCAAGGGCCCATAGCCTTTCACGATGTCGTAGCCCTCGAGGAAGGTCGTCGCCGGCAGCAGCACGTCGGCGTATCGTGCGGTGTCCGTCATCACCTGGTCGAACACGACGGTGAACAGGTCGTCGCGCTCGAGACCCCTGAGCACGCGCCCCTGGTCGGGCGTCGTCACTGCGGCGTTGCTGTCGTAGACGAACAGCACTTTCACGGGCGGGTCCGAGTACTCGAGGAGCGCGCGCCCGAGGTGATTCATGTTGACCACCCGCGTGGCCGGCTCGGGAGCCCCAATCCACGTGTTGGTGATGCCCCACGATGCCGAGTTGCTCATCGTGTAGCCGCCGCCCCTCACGCCGAACTTACCGCCAACGGCGGGGAGCGCCATGATCGCCAGCGAGGAGTTTCCTCCGTTGCGATTGCGCTCCTGGCCCCAGCCGCATCGCACGAGCGCCGGCGAGGTCGACGCGTAGAGCTCGGCCACCGTCCGCAGCGTCTCGGCTGACACGTCTGATTCCTGCGCGGCCCGCTCGAAAGTCCACGGCCTCGCGCGCTCGCGCAGGCGTTCCGCGCCGCGCGTATGGCGCGCGAGAAAGGCCTCGTCGGCGTGGCCCTCTTCGAACAGGTAGCGATGGATCGACAGCGCCACCGGCAGGTCCGTGCCCGGCCGCAGCGCCAGGTGAACGTCCGCCTGCTTTGCGATTGACGTTGTCCGCGGATCGACGACGACCAGTTTGGCTCCCCGCCGTTGCGCCTCGCGAATGTACGGAACGAGGTGAATCCCGGACGCCGAGGGGTTCGCACCCCACACGATGATCAGGCGCGCCTCGGGATAGTCCTCGTAAGTCACGGACGGCATCTTGCCGTACATCGCCATGTTCGCGGCGCCGGTTGGCGCGGCGCACACCGTCCGTGCGAGCCGCGACGCGCCGAGACGTCGAAAGAGCGTCGCGTCGCTCGTGTCCTTGGTCAGGAGCCCGTTCGATCCGCCGTACGAGTAGGGCAGGATCGACTCGCCGCCCCATCGAGCGCGTGCTTCGCGCAGGCGATCCGCGATCGTGACCAGCGCGTCGTCCCACGACACGCGCTGGAAGTGCGCGAATCCTTTGGCGCCTTTGCGCACCGCGGGATGGAGCAGGCGATCGGGCCCGTAGACGCGCTCCCCGAACCGCCGGACCTTTGCGCAGATGTAGCCGCCAGTCACCGGGTTCAGCCGCGACCCCTCGATCGCGGTGACGCGCCGGTCCTGCACCGTGACGTCGAGGCTGCACGCATCGGGGCAGTCGAGCGGGCAGACCGTGGCAACCGTGTGTTCCGGTGCAAACGAGGGAGCTTTCATGGTCATCAGTAACGTAGAGGCGGACCTTCGGGCCCGCCCAACTAGCCGTGCTTGCACGGCGTGAATGTGTACGAATGTGTCACTTTGTGCCGTGCAACCACGGCTTAGCCGCGGCCGCAAAGCGGCCGCGGATCTAGTAACGAAGCTGCGCCGTCCCATCATGTTCTTACTCGTCGGTTTGAGGCGCAGCTTCGTTACTCAAATAGTACAGTCATCCGGCGCGCAAATGTCATCCCCACATGTCGTGATCATCGGAGGCGGCTTCGCGGGGCTGTCCGCGGCGAAGACGCTGCGGGGCCGGCCCGTACGCGTGACCCTCGTCGACCGCCGCAACCACCACCTCTTCCAGCCGTTGCTCTACCAGGTGGCGACGGCGACGCTCTCGCCCGGCGATATCGCATCGGCGACCCGCTGGATTCTACGCCGCGCGCACAACGTTCGCGTGATTCTTGGCAGCGCCGATGCCATCGATTCCGCGGCGCGGCGGGTGCACCTCGAGGACGGCGCGACGATCGACTACGACTACCTCATCGTCGGTACCGGCTCCCGCCATGCGTACTTCAATCATCCTGAATGGGAGCGGTACGCCCCCGGCCTCAAGACGCTCGAGGACGCGCTGGAGATCCGGCGCCGCATCCTGCTTGCGTTCGAGCGCGCGGAACGCGAGAGCGACCCGATCAGGCAGCAGGAGCTGCTCACGTTCGTGCTCGTCGGCGGAGGCCCGACCGGCGTGGAGCTCGCCGGCACGCTGGCCGAGATTGCGCGGCAGACGCTGCGCGACGAGTTTCGCTCCATCGACACCGCGCGTGCCCGGATCGTGCTGGTCGAGGCAGGTCCGACCATTCTGCCGAGCTTTCCTCGAAAGCTGCGCACGGCGGCGCGCGCGTCTCTCGTGCGACTCGGAATCGAGGTGCGGGAGAACGTTGCCGTGACCGCGATCGATGCCAACGGCGTCTGGCTGGGCCCCGAGCGCCTCGATGCCGGTACGGTCCTGTGGGCAGCCGGCGTCGCGGCGTCGCCGCTAGTCGCGACACTTGGAGTGCCACTGGATCGAGCCGGCCGTGTGCTGGTCGAGCCCGATCTGTCGATTCCGGGTCACCCGGAGGTGTTCGTGGCCGGGGATGCCGCCGCATTCCTGCACCAGGGTGGGGAACCGTTGCCCGGTGTGGCGCAGACTGCCATGCAGGAAGCGAGGCACGCGGCCACGATGATCCTGAACCGCATCGCTGGCAGGCCGACGAAGAGCTTCGTCTACCGCGACCTCGGCAGCATGGCGATCGTCGGTCGAGGCTCTGCTATCGCGGACCTGGGGCGCTTGAAGTTTTCGGGGCCGCTCGCATGGTTGACATGGCTCTTCCTCCACATCTTCATGCTCATCGGTTTCCGCAACCGAATCCTCGTCTTCATCCAGTGGGCGGCTTCCTATCTGACCTTCCAGCGCAGCGTCCGCCTGATCACCCATCAGGATCAGCTCGACCATTTCTGAGGACTCGCTTTTGCTACCTGTTCGGCCGGAGGTCGACATCGAATTCGACGTCGCCAACGGCCTGGGCACGAGCGCGGCGAGTTCGCGGCGGCCGACGAACAGACGCGGGTCGAACAACTGGCGAAGGCGGCGCCGGGCATGAAAGACATGGCAGACGGCCTCGAAATCAAGGCTACCAAGGAGATGCCGAATACCCGGGCGGTGAATCCTGTCGAATCCGCAAGATCGGCCGGTCTTCGGTACGTGTGCGACCAGGGCCGCGGCATTCGCCGCGCGATGGGGCCGCTCGGGTTCAAGCACGTCGGCCCGAACGGAAGGGTCATTCGCAATGCCGCGGAGCTGAAGCGGATCCGCTCTCTCGCGGTGCCGCCGGCGTGGACCGACGTGTGGATCTGTGCGGATCCGCGTGGTCACCTGCAGGCGACCGGCCGCGACGCCCGCGGGCGCAAGCAGTACCGGTATCACCGCGAATGGCGCATCTGCCGTGACGAGACCAAGTTCGACCGGATGCAGGAGTTTGCGGCGGCGTTGCCCGATATCCGGAGACGGACCGCGGCCGACCTCGCCGGACCGGGACTGCCGCGCGAAAAGGTGCTGGCCACCGTCGTGCAGCTCCTGGAGAAGAGCCTGATCCGTGTCGGCAACGACGAGTACGCCAGGGCCAACCGCTCCTTCGGCCTCACGACGCTTCGCAACCAGCACGTCGATGTGCGAGGCTCGACGCTGAAGTTCGAGTTCCGCGGGAAGAGCGGCGTGCGCCACTCGGTGGACGTCGACGACCGGCGCCTCGCGCGCATCGTCAAGCAGTGCCGCGACCTGCCGGGCCAGGAGCTCTTTCAGTACATCGACGACGACGGCACGCATCAAGACGTGACGTCGCAGGACGTGAATGCCTACCTGAAAGAGATCTCGGGAGAGGACTTCACCGCGAAGGACTTCCGCACGTGGGCCGGCACCGTGCTGGCGGCGACGGCGCTGCGCGAGCTCGAATCGCCGACGTCGATGACGCACGGGAAGAAGAACGTCGTCCAGGCGATCGAGGCGGTGGCCGGGATACTGGGCAACACTCCCGCCGTCTGTCGAAAGTCCTACATCCACCCGGGCGTCGTCGAGGCGTACATGGAC
>DATDHP010000071.1:0-8810 GCA_036521515.1 Vicinamibacterales bacterium | reverse complement strand
CGATTTCCTTGATGGCAGCATGGGCTGCTTCGAGTGCGCCGATCACCTGCGCCTCGGTGACCTCCCTGGCGCCTGCTTCCACCATGACGATGCCGCTGCCGGTGCCCGCGACCACGAGGTCGACGGTGCTTTGCTTGCGCTCCTCGAACGTCGGGTTGATGACGTACGAGCCGTTGACCATCCCGACACGCACGCCGGCAATGGTCTTTTCGAAGGGGATGTCGGAGACGGCCAGCGCCGCCGAAGCCCCGGTGATCGCGAGCACGTCGGCGTCGTTCTCCGTGTCCGCCGACATCAGCAGCGCGATGATCTGCGTTTCGTAGCGCCAGCCCTGGGGAAAGAGCGGCCGGCAGGGCCGGTCGATCAGGCGGCTGGTGAGGACTTCCTTCTCGGAAGGCTTGCCTTCGCGCTTGAAAAAGCCGCCGGGGATGCGGCCCGACGCGTAGGTGTATTCGCGGTAGTCGACCGTCAACGGCAGGAAATCGATGCCTTCGCGCGCGTTCGCCGCGCGGCAGGCGGTCACCAGGACAACGGTATCGCCCGACCGGACGAGGACCGAGCCGTGGGCCTGCTTCGCCAGCTTGCCGGTTTCCAGGCTGATGGTGCGCGATCCGATCCGGATCTCGCGGGTGTGGAGATTTACATTGTGCATAAGCGTGGTCGAACCTTACTTGCGGATGCCCAGGCGTTTGATCAGCTCGGCGTAGCGTTCCGAGTCCTTGCTCTTGAGATAGTCGAGCAACCGCCGGCGCTGGCCGACGAGCTTGAGCAGGCCCCGGCGGGAGTGATGGTCCTTCGCGTGAATCTTGAAGTGCTCGGTGAGATAGTTGATGCGCTCGCTCAGGAGCGCGACCTGAACTTCGGGGGAGCCGGTGTCTGCGTCGTGTGTCTTGTACGTCCCGATAATCCCGATTTTTCGATCCTTGGTCAACGCCACGGTCATTCCTCCACGCGCGGCCCAGGAAGCCCCCGCCACCAGGCCGCCGTACTGGCACCCCACCGCGCAGGCCCGGGGTCCCCAGCGTGCACGCTTGCGCGCCGGGGTGGAGGCGCGGCGGGGACCCGCTCTGGCTAACTTACGTTCCAAAAAGAACTTGCATTCTAAATCAGGACGATGGCCGGGTGCAAAGCACCAGGGATCGATCCCGTCGTGCCGAGCGCCGTCAGACGGCCGCCCGAATCGAAGATCCGCGTCCATGCGGAAATCAGACCGGGTCTGATTTCCGGCTCGGCCGGGTCCCCGGAAATCAGACCCGGTCTGATTTCCGCATAATGCCCGGCCTCGAGCTGCCGCCCGTGCGTGACCCGCGCCAGCCCCTCATCGGTTACCACGACTGACGGGAACCCGGGGAGGAGGCGCTCGACAGGAATGAGGTCCACGTCTGCCACTCCGTCCTGCAGCGCGTCCATCGACAGCGCCTCAGCCAACCTGAACTCTCCGCTTCGCGTGCGCCTCAACGCCTCGAGGCAGGCGCCGGTCCCCACCAGCCGGCCGAGCTCATGCGCGAAGGTCCGGACGTAGAAGCCCGGTGAGGAGGTCAGCGACACCGTGGCGCGCTCGCCGTCGAAGTGGCTCAGTTCTGCACGCGAGACGCGGACGAGGACCGGCGTCAGCACGACCTCCTCTTCGCTCCTGGCGAGGTCGTACGCACGCCGCCCAGCCACCTGCTTCGCCGAATAGGCCGGCGGCATCTGCCGGTACTCGCCACGCAGCTGCTCGATGGCCTTCAGCACTGCAGCGCGTGACGGGGTCTGGCCGCTGTGGCCCGTCTCCTCTCCCGTGATGTCGAACGAGTCGGTGGTCAGGCCGAATCGGATCGTGGCGTCGTATTCCTTGTCCGACGCGGTCAGGAAGCGGACGAGGCGTGTGGCGCGCCCGCACGCCAGCGCCAGGACGCCGGTCGCGAGCGGATCGAGCGTGCCCGTGTGTCCGATCCGCTTCTCCCCGAGCGCGCGGCGCGCCACCGCCACGACATCGTGCGAGGTGAGGCCTTCGGGCTTGTCGATGACCAGAACTCCGTCCACCGCCTTCACCGGGACGGGCCACGGAGACACGGAGACACGGAGACAAGCAAAGAAAATCCTCCGTGCCTCCGTGCCTCCGTCGCTCGTGGCAGTGAACTACGCCGCGCCTGAAGCAAGGGCCCTGTCAATCTGTTCTGTGATCTTGTCGCGAAAGACGGCCTTCAGCCCGTCGATCGGTCCGGTGGCGCTGCAGCCCGAGGCGTTCTTGTGGCCCCCGCCGCCGAACGCCTTGGCCACGACGTTGATGTCCACCTCGCCCTTCGATCGCATGCTGACGCGCCAGTCGTCGGGGCCGTGCTCCTTGAAGAAGACCACGGCCTGGATCTCCTTCACGGTCAGCGGGAGGTTGATCAGCCCCTCGGTGTCCTCGTAAGTCCCGCCGCAGGCGTTCGCCAGCTCATGGTCGACGTAGACCGTGGCGAGGCGGCCGGTCGGATCCAGCTCCATCCTGCTCAGGACGGCGCCAAACAGCTTCAATCGGCCGAGATTGTTGCTGTCAAAAATGCTGCGTGCCACCGACGGCGGATCGACGCCGGCCTCGACGCACTGGCGGCAGATGTCGAAGGTCCGCGGCGAGATGCTCGAATAGTGGAACGAGCCGGTATCGGTGAGGATCGCCACGTAGACGTGGGTCGCGATTGCCGGTGTCAGCGGGACGCCGAGCTCCTTCACCAGGTCGAACACCATCTCGCCGCAGGCGGCGGCCGACAGGTCGAACCAGTTGAGCGAGCCGTACAGCGAGTTGCCGACGTGGTGATCGATGTTGATCACGAATCCCCGGTCGAGCCCTTCGATCCCCGTGCGCTTGAGGTCGCCCGACTCCATCACGATCACGGCGTCGCCCGGATCGTCCACGCGCTCGGTGACCTCGATCTCGTTGACGCCGGGGAACACCTGCAGGGGTCCCGGCGGCTGATCGCGGAACACGACGCGCGCCTCCTTCCCCAGCTCGCGCAGCGCATACGCCATCGCCATCGCCGAGCCGATGGCGTCGCCATCCGGCCGGACGTGCGACGTGATCACGAAACGGCGCCGTGTGCGGATCGCTTCGGCGAGGCGGGCGCGGGTGGTGGATTCAGTCGCGGTCGTGGTCATTCGAGGCGTAGGCCGGGTCCGGGGGTGTCGAGACGGTCTCGGAGGTCTGCTCGCCGGACCCGCTGCCGGCGCGCCGCGCTTCGTCCTGGCGCAGATCGCGCAGGATCTGCTCGATGCGGTCCTGGCGCTCGACCGACTCGTCGAACCGGAACTCGATCTCGGGCACCCGGCGCAAACGGAGCGCCCCGCCGATCTGCCGCCTGAGGAACGGTGTGGCGCGCCCGAGCGCCTTCGCCGTCTCGCGACGCGCCTTCGGGTCGCCGAGACTGGTGTAGAACACGCGCGCGAGCGAGAGGTCGGGTGAGACCTGCACCCGCGTCAGCGTGATGAACCCGATACCGGGGTCGTGGACCGCGCCGCGGCTGAGCAGCGCGCTCAGCTCGTCGCGAATCTGTTCACCGACGCGGTCTGGCCTGTGACCCTGTGCCATAAGATCATTCGTGATTCGTGAGTCGTGATTCGTGATTGCTGAAATCACAAATCAATCACGAATCACGAATCGCGCATCGCTAATCGCGAATCCCGCCGTCACGCAGTGACGGCGACCCGCTCCATGGTGAAGACCTCGATGACGTCGCCAACCTTCACGTCGTTGTACCTCTCGAGGCTGATGCCGCACTCGAAGCCCGACTTCACCTCGCTGACGTCGTCCTTGAAGCGGCGCAGGCCGCCGATCTTGCCTTCGTGGACCACGACGTTGTCGCGGAGCAGCCGCGCCGTGGTTTCGCCGGCGCGCGTGATGCGGCCCTCCGTGACCATGCAGCCGGCGATGGTGCCGACCTTCGGGACGCGGAACACTTCGCGCACCGACGCCGTGCCGAGCCGGACTTCCTTGAACGTCGGCTCGAGCAGGCCTGCCATGCCCTTCTTGATCTCCTCGGTCACGTTGTAGATGACCGAGTGCAGGCGCATGTCGACCTCTTCGCGCTCCGCCATGTCCGCCGCGTTCCGGTCGGGACGGACGTTGAACCCGATGATGATCGCGTTCGACGCGGAGGCGAGCAGCACGTCCGATTCGTTGATCGCGCCGACGCCGGCGCGGATGATCCGGATCTTCACCTTGTCGTCGGACAGCTTGGTGAGCGTGTCGGCGAGCACTTCCGACGAGCCCTGCACGTCCGCCTTCACGATGAGCGGGAGCTCCTTCACGCCGCCTTCGGCGATCTGCTCTTTCAGCGACTCGAGCGTGAGCCGTCCGCCCTTGGCGCCGAGCGCGCGCTCCTTCGCCTGCGTCTGGCGGAAGGTCGCAATCTGCCGCGCCTTCGCCGCGTCGGCCACCGTCTGGAACGGGTCGCCCGGCTGCGGGAGGCTGGTGAGGCCGAGCACTTCCACCGGCGTGGACGGCCCCGCCGACTTCACGCTGCGCCCGCGATCGTCGATGAGCGCGCGCACCCGGCCGACCACGGGGCCGGCGATGAAGTTGTCGCCGACGTTGAGCGTGCCGTCCTGCACGAGCACCGTCGCCACGGGACCCCGGCCGCGATCGAGCTTGGCCTCGAGCACCGTCCCGGACGCGCTCCGCTTCGGGTTGGCCTTGAGCTCGAGGATGTCGGTGGACAACAGGATCATCTCGAGGAGCTGATCCAGGTTCTGCTTCTTCTTGGCCGACACCGGCACCATGACCGTCGTGCCGCCCCACTCCTCGGGGACGAGGTTCACCTCGGCAAGCTCGCGCTTGACGTTGTCCGTGTTCGCGCCCGCCTTGTCGATCTTGTTGATCGCCACGACGATGGGCACGTTGGCCGCCTTCGCGTGGTCGATGGCCTCGCGCGTCTGCGGCATCACGCCGTCGTCGGCCGCCACGACGAGGACCACGACGTCGGTGACCTTGGCGCCGCGCGCGCGCATCAGCGTGAACGCCTCGTGGCCGGGCGTGTCGAGGAACACCACGCTGCGGCCATCGCCCACTTCCACGTGGTAGGCGCCGATGTGCTGCGTGATGCCGCCCGCCTCGCGCTCGGCGACCTTCGTCTCGCGAATCGCGTCGAGCAGCGAGGTCTTGCCGTGATCGACGTGACCCATGACCGTGACGACCGGCGCGCGTTCGATCTTGTCCTCGGCCTTCGCTTCCTCGCCCTGCTCTTCGACGAGCTCCTCCTCGAAGCTCCGCATCTCGACTTCCGCCCCGAACTCGAGCGCGATGGTCTTGGCGGTCTCGCTGTCGAGCGTGCTGTTGATGGTCATCATCATGCGCTTCATCAACAGCTTGGCGAGCACGTCCTTCACGCGCACGTCCAGCTTGTCGGCGAGGTCCTTCACCGTCATGCCCTCGGCGAGCGTAATGATGCGCGTGACCGGCGGCGGCGCGGCGGGTGCGGCGGACATTGCCGGCGCGGACGGCCGCTCGCGGCGCCCCGGCGCCACCGGCCGCTGGCCCGGCCGGTGCTGACCGAACGGCGGACGCTGCTGGCCAAACGGCGGCCGCTGGCCAGGAAAGCCCGGCCGCGGCGGACCTGGCGGCTGTTGCGGACGCACGGGCTGCGACGGGAGCGGCCGCGGTCCACCGAGCATGCCGGGCGTCGTCGGCCGCGGCGGCGGCGGGAATGCGGGCCGCGGCGCGCTCGGGGCGCCCGGTCGTGCGGCTGCCGGCGCGGCGGGACGCGCAGCCGTGGCAGCCGGCGTGGCCGAACGCGCGGCTGCGGGTTTCGGTGCGGCGGGCGGCGGCGCCACAACCCGCGGTTGCGTCACCTGTGGCCGCTTGGCGGGCGCGAGCGGGCGCGCGGGCTGCGGCGTCTGGCCCGGCTGCTCGATGCGCAGGCGCAGCGTGGGCGGCACGAAACGGCCGGGCGTCGGCGGCGGAACAGCAGCAGCGGGTTGCGACGGCTCAACCAACTCGGGCGCTTCCTCGGCCGGCGCCGCGGCCACGGGCACGGGCGCAGGCGGTTCCTCGACGAGAGGCGGCGCTGCGACGACGTCGGGCGGCGCCTCGACGACCTCCGGGACGTGCACCGGCTCGGGCACGTGCCGCGGTTCTGGAGCCCGCCTGGTCTCAGGAACCTGCGCGATCGGTGAGGGCGGCTCCTCGACCGGAGCCGGCGGCGCCGGGGGAGGCGGTGGCGCAACGGCGGCGGCGGGCGCGGCCTGCTGCACGGGCGCCGCATCCGGCGGCGGCGGCGCCGCGGCGGGCCTGTGCGTCTTCACCAGGCGCGGCGGGCCGAGCACGGGCGCGGCGGGCTTCGGCGGCTCGGCCTTCTTGGCCGGCGCCGCTTTCTTGCCGCCGGCCCTGGCGGGCGCGTGCGTCTCGGCGAACATGTCGCCGCCCGGCAGGGCTACGTTGCGCAGCCGCGCGAGACGTTCGACGAACGAGCGCGCCACGACCTCTTCGAGCGTGCTCGACGCGCTCTTCAACTCGATTCCGTGATCGCGCTTCAGCAGCGCAAGCACTTCCTGGCTCGTGGTGCCGAGCAGCTCCGCGACCTTGTAAATCCGGACCGTTGCCAAATTGATTCCTTCGCCTTAAGCGGTGCCGAACCTAGCCTTGTTTCTCCGCCTCCGCCTCCGCCTCCGCCTCCGCCGCGTCGCCCTCGTCTGCGGCGTCGGCGAGACCTTCGGTCGCCTCCTCCGCCGCGCCAGGGGCCTCGGTCTGATCGGGGAAGAGGGCGTCCATCTGCGCCTGCGGGTCGCCGGCCTCGAGCGCGCCGAATTGCGCCTCGACCTCGCGCCGCTTCTCTTCCTCGCTCTTGATGTCGATCCGCCAGCCCGTGAGCTTGGCCGCCAGCCGCACGTTCTGGCCCTTCTTGCCAATCGCCAGCGACAGCTGTTTGTCCTCGACGACCACTTCCATGACGCGGTCCGCATCGTCGACAATCGACACGCGCTGCACCTTGGCCGGGCTGAGCGCGTTGGTCACGAAGAGCACGGAGTCGTCGGACCATTCGACGATGTCGATCTTTTCGCCGCGCAGCTCGCGGATGATCGCCTGGACGCGCGTGCCTTTCATGCCGACGCAGGCGCCGACCGGATCGACGTCCCGCTCCCGCGAGTAGACCGCCACCTTGGCGCGGTCACCGGCCTCGCGGACGGCGCCGCGGATCATCACGGTCCCGTCATAGATTTCCGGGACCTCCTGCTCGAAGAGCTTGATGAGCAGGGCCGGATCGGTGCGCGACAGCACGATCTGCGGGCCCTTCGCGCTCCGGCTGACGCCCTTGATCACCGCGCGGATGCGCTCGCCGGGCGTGTAACTCTCGGCGCGCGACTGCTCCTTGCGGGGCAGCACCGCCTCGACGCGGCCGATCTCGACGATCAGGTCGCCGTTCTCGAAGCGCTTCACCGTGCTGTTGATGACCTCGCCGATCCGCTGGTTGTATTCCGCGAAGATGTTTTCGCGCTCCGCCTCTCGGACCTTCTGGAAGATCACCTGCTTCGCCGTCTGCGCCGCAATGCGGCCGAGCACGTCGGTGCGCTTGGGGAACTCGATCTCCATGTCGACTTCCGCTTCGTCGCCGTACAGCTGCTGCGCTTCCTGCAGCGAGATCTGCGTCGCGGGGTTTTCGACGGTCTCGACGATGTGCTTGATGGCGAAGAGGTCGACTTGGCCCGTCTCCTGGTTGAACCGGGTCTTGAGCTCTTCGTTGGTCTTGTAGTACTTGCGCGATGCGGTCAGGACGGCGTCTTCGATGGCCGTGATGATCGTTTCGGCTTCGATGCCCTTCTCCTTGGCGAGCGCCTCGATCGTCTGCAGCAGCGGATTTTGCATAGGCGTTCTAGCAGTAACCTTCACTTCCACGGGCCGCGGCGAGGCGGGGACGCGGAGACCGTCTCTCGAAGGTTCCCCGCGCCGCCGCGTCTCCGCGGCCCGTGATCATCAAAATTCCACGTCCAGACGGCCGCGCGTGATCAGGCGCACTGGCAGCCGGTGCATGCGCCCGTTCGGCGCTTCGAGGAGCACCTGGCTGTCGTCGAGACCGCGCAGCCGCCCTTCGAATGCTTTCTGGTTGTCCACGGGCTCGCTCACCACAATCTTGGCCAGCCGTCCCGCAAACCGTTGGTAGTCGCTCGCACCGCGCAGCGGCCGGTCGAGGCCGGGTGACGAGACCTCCAGCGTGTACGCGAACGGCAGCGGGTCCTCGACGTCGAGAATAGTGCTCAACTCGCGGTGGACCTGCTCACAGTCTTCGATGCTGACGCTCTCTTCGGGCGCGGCGGCCGGTCCCGGGCGGTCGATGAATACGCGCACGACGTGTCCCGACGCCTCGCGCCGGCTCTGCACGTCCCAGATCTCGAGCCCGCAGGCCCCGGCGACCCGTTCCGCGATGGCACGAATCTGTTCGAGCGGCTGCATCACGCACCCAGGCGGACCTGAAGGTCCGCCTCTACATTCGTGATTCATGATTCGTGATTCGTGAATTTCAAATCACGAATCGCAAACCACGAATCGCAAATGGATGAGGCCTTCAGGTCGGCCTAAACAAAAAAAGTGGGCACCCGCCCACTTGGAGTACTACTCCGCCTAGGTAACGACCCTCAAGCGTATCACACGGACGCAGTTACGGACAACGCGGGGGGGGGGGCCGCCTTCGCGCCTAACGCGCTTTGGCGAGCCTCGCCGGAGCCTTGGCGGAGGCGGGGCGTGCGAGCAGGTCGTAGTCGCGGCTGCCGACGATATCGGCCTCGATGAACGTGCCGGCGGTGAGCTCCGCAGGGTCGCATTCCGTGAGATAGACGACCGGATCGATGTCGGGTGCCTG
>DATDHP010000070.1:0-16852 GCA_036521515.1 Vicinamibacterales bacterium | reverse complement strand
GAGCAGGACGACCATCATGACGGCGGCGGGCGCCAGGAGGTGCGCTTTGTTGGTCTTCGTAACTGTGGCCATGATCTCAACGTTCCAGGCCGACCTGAAGGTCGGCCTCTACGAACTCTGGTAACGAACCTCTACGCTCGTCGTGGCCGACCTTCTGGTCGGCCTACAAGACGAGCTGCTTCAACCGAATCAGCTGCGCCAGCACCTCGGCGACCGCGGAGAACAGCGGCGCCGGAATCGTTTCGCCCACCTCGGCGGTCTTGAAGAGCGCCTGGGCGAGCGGCTTGTTCTCGACGAGCGGGATGCCATGCTTCCGCGCCCGTTCACGAATCTGCATCGCGATGTGGTCGGCGCCCTTCGCGAGCACCTTCGGCGCCGCCATCTCGCCGCGGCGGTACTCCAGCGCCACGGCGAAGTGCGTCGGGTTCGTGATGACCACCGTCGCCTTCGGGACGTTCTCG
The DNA here is from genome assembly GCA_036521515.1 of Vicinamibacterales bacterium. Taxonomy (GTDB): domain Bacteria; phylum Acidobacteriota; class Vicinamibacteria; order Vicinamibacterales; family UBA2999; genus Gp6-AA40. The sequence goes on along the minus strand of DATDHP010000070.1, from coordinate 16,391 downwards.
AGCATGCGGCGCCGCGCCATGTCGCGCTGGATCCGCCGGATGCGGCCCTTGACTTCGGGGCTGCCATCCCGTTGCTTTGCCTCGTCCTTGACCTCCTGCTTGGTCATCTTGAGGCTTTGCATCAGGCGATAGCGCTGCAGTCCGTAGTCGCCGAGGGCGAGGAACGCAAGGCCCCACGCCACCTTCCACATCAGCGATTCGGCGTGCGCCCAGCCCGCCCGCGCGGCGTCCACCGGCGACATCCACGCGAGGCTGAGGCCCTGGCTCATGACCGCGTCCACGACCAGCCATGCGATCCAGGCGATCATGGCGACCGAGAACATGGTCTTCACGGTGTCCATGCCCGACTGCATCAAGCCGAAGCGCTTGAACCCGTTCACCGGGTTGAGGCGGTTGAAGTCCACCGACAACGCTTCCGGCGCGAAGTTCCAGCCCCCCTGGACGCCCTGGATCGCCACGCCGGCAACCAGGGTGGCCATGGCAATCGGGCCAACCAGCAACGCGATGGCGGTACCGCCGGATGCGACCATCGAGACCAGCTCGCCGGTGGTAACGGTCCGGAACGGCGCGTCGCCGAGGTGAGCCAGGTCGCGGGCCAGCCGATAGCCCAAGCCGGCCATCAGGCGGCCACCAAGCCGTCCGAGCGCAATCGTCCCGGCGATCGACGCGGCTGCCACCGCCAGGTCGCGGCTTCGGGCGATCTGTCCCTTCGCGCGCGCGTCCTGGAGCTTTTTGCCTGTCGGTTGTTCTGTGCGTTCCTCGTTCGCCACGCCGTTACCTGAACGCCCGCGCCGTGTTCGCGCCCGTCATCAGCACCGCCTCGAGCAGCGAGTTGGTCACCGCCGGAATGGTTCCGATCAGCGCCGCCAGCAGCAGCAGGCCGACGACGATGCGGATGGGATACCCGATGACCATGAAGCTCAGCGACGGAGCCGCGCGCGAGATCAGGCCGACAGCCAGCTCGACGATCAGCAGCACGATGACGATCGGCGCCGCCAGGCGCGCGCCCACGATGAAGACGAGCGCGAAGATGTCCCGCACGGACTGCACGATCGACGGGTTGATGTGTCCGATCCCGATCGGCAGGCCTTCATACGACGCGGCCAGCGCCCGCAGCAGCTGGTGGTGCCCGTTGATGGCGAGGAACCCGAGCGTCGCCAGCGAGCCGTACAGCGTCGCGAGCATGTTGTTGCGCACACCGCTCTGCGGATCGATGGTCGCGCCGTAGTTGAAACCAATCTGCTGTCCGCTCAGGTGGCCGGCGAGCTCGGCGCCCGCAATGAGGGCGCGCAGCACAAAGGCCAGCGAGAGCCCGATGGCCACCTCGCGCGCGATCACCAGGGCAAGCGAGACCTCGGGCAGCGCGCGCGGCACCACGACCGACGGCAGCAATCCCAGCGCGATCATGACCGTGAGGCCCACCTTCACGGGCGCCGGGATGTGGGTGCCGGCGAAGCCGGGCGCGACCATCACGACTGCGCCAGGTCGAACCACCAGCAGCGCGAACCGTTCGACCACGGCGAGATCGATCACCGGACGAACTCGGGAAGCCGGCGGATCAGGTCGCTCGAGAACCCGGTCAGGACCCGCAGCATCCAGGGGAACGTCAGCGCGAAGGCGGCGAAGATCGCCAGGGCGCGCGGAATGAACCCGAGCACGCTGTCCTGGATCGAGGTGACGGTCTGGAAGATGCTGACCAGCACGCCGGCAACGAGGCCGGCGAGGAGCATCGGGAGGCTCACCGCCATGGCCGTCTCGATGGCCTGCCGAACGACGCCGACGACGAGTGCTTCAGGCATTGTGTGAACTCGGTAGTGGGCAGTGGACAGTTGGTATTCGTAGAGGCCGACCTTCAGGTCGGCCTGCACCAGGCGGACCTAAAGGTCCGCCTCTACGAGAACATCTCCGCCGCGCTACGCAAAACTCCTGACAATCGAGCCCACGAGCAGGTTCCAGCCGTCGATCATCACGAACAGCAGCACCTTGAATGGCAGCGAGACCATCGCCGGGGGCAACTGCAACATGCCCATCGAGAGCAGCGTCGTGGAGACCACGAGGTCGATGAGCAGGAACGGGACGAAGAGAAAGAACCCCATCTGGAACCCGGTCTTGAGCTCGGAGATGACGTAGGCGGGCATCACCACGGTCATGGGCAGCTCCGATGCGCTCTTCGCCGCCTTGACGCGTCCAAGTTCCATGAACAGGGCAAGGTCGGCCTCGCGCGTCTGCTTGAGCATGAACTCGCGCAGCGGCGGCGTGCCGCGCTTGAGCGCCTCGCCGACCGAGACCTGCCCCGCCAGCGCGGGCTCGACCGCGAGCTCGTTGATGCGCGATCCGACCGGCGCCATGATGAACATGGTCAGGAACAGCGCCAGGCCGATGAGGATCTGGTTCGACGGCATCTCCTGCGTGCCGAGCGCCTGCCGCAGGAAGTGGAACACGATGGCGATCCGCGTGAACGAGGTCATCGTCACGAGGATGGCCGGGAGAAACGAGATCAGCGTGAGCAGGAGGACGATCTGCAGCGGCGCGGACACCGCACCGATGCCGTCCACCTGGATGTTCATGGCTCCGGGATTCATGACCGTGCGTTCTCCAGCTGCGTGTCGAACGGCACAGTGCGATCGAGCTCGGCAACCATGGAAATCTGGGACGGGGTCAGACCAAGCAGCAGTCGCCGTCCTTCGACCGCCACGATGATGAGCGACCGGCGCTCGCCGATCGGCACCGCCGTCTCGACCGAGATCGCGCGGCTGCCGCCGCGAAGCGCGCCGAACGCGCCCCGGCGGACCAGCCACGCCATCGCGGCGACGAGCGCGAGGACGACCAGGACCGCGAAGAAGCTCTGGAATCCGAGGCCGCTCACGCGCTGACCTCGCTGCTCGGCGGAGGCAGAATGTCGGTGACGCGCACCGCCGTGCTGTTGTCGATGATGACGACCTCGCCGTTGGCGATGGCGATGCCGTTGACCACGACCTGCATGTCGCCGCCCGCCGACTGATTCAGCCGGATGACGGTGTGGCGGCGCATGCTCAGGCACTCGCGCACGGACATCGACGCCGTGCCGAGCACGACGTCGACGCTGCAGACCACGTCGTACAGCGGCGCGAGGCCCGCCTGCGTGGGCGCTTCAGAACTGGATGACAAATTCCGAGAAGAGGACATCGACAACCTCGAGTTCGTGGGCGGCCTGCCGCACGCGTTCTGCGATGAGTTTCTTGAGCTCGAGCTTGCCTTCCGGCGTGACGAGCGTCTCGGCCGCCTGCTCGGCGAGCAGTTCGAGGATGGCCGAGCGGATGCGCGCCTTCTCGAGGGCGTGCTCCTCGATCTCCTTCGCCTGCTCCTCGTCCTGGACGACGAGCCCCAGGTTGACGCGGAGGAACCGGCTGACGCCCGTATCGGCGAGATTCACGACGAAGGGCTCGAGCGGGACGATTCCGGTCGGCGGCGGCGGCTCAGGCTCGGGCTCCGCTTCCTTGGCCTGCGCAGGCGCGGCCTTGACGAAGTAAAGGTACGCGCCGGCTCCGGCCCCCGCCACGGCAAGGAGGACGATCAGCGCGAGTTTCATGAAGCCGCCTTTCTTCTTCGGGGCGGCAGGTGCGTTGGTTTCAGACATGGTTGAGACAGCCAGAATGAGCTATCTCAACGACCGAGCAATTGAAGTGCCCGGCGCGTCTGCCGATTACCTGGCTTTTTGCGCCAGAATCGACAGGGCGGGCTCTGTGACAGGGCCGGTGAGCCGACACGTCGTCGGATGGCCGGTCAGAAGAGGCTGTGGATCGTTCGAATCGTTCGGGTGATCTGATCTTCCGCCTGAAGGCGGAAGCCACAAAAGCAGAGCCACCTGCAGATGTGGCTTCCGGCTTCAGCCGGAAGGGAGACGATCCGAACGACCCGAACGATTCGTTATACGACGACTTCGAATCGCGGCTGGCTTCCCGAGTCTGCCTGACGCTGCCCGCGGCGGCGCTGCTGGTGCTGCGGCTGCTGGTGTTCGGCTTCACGACGCTGCCCATCCCTGCTCACGGCAAACCGGTCGAGCTGGAGACCGTGTTCCGACAACCCGGACCGAACGGCCTCCTCCTGGGACATCAGCCACTGGCGCACGCCGGCAGACTCCGCCTGCACGACGGCTGACACGTTCTTGCCGTCCACCCTCAGGGCGATGGTCACCTCGCCCAGGTGCTCCGGCTTCAGCCGGACGGTGGCTTCCCACCCGCCAGCCTTCGCAGTAATGCGCATGGCTTCCACGAGGTTGTGGACGTTCTCCGCGTCCACGTTCGTGGAACCTGTCGCGGGCGCCGCGACGACGACGGGCGCAACCGGCGCCGCAACCGCGGACGGCTGGACCGGTACCGAGAACACGGGCGCCGGTGCGCTGTCGCGTGAAATACCCGATGCCGCCATCGACAACGCGGCCGCCAGCCGCTGGGCCGCGGGCGAGCGCCGGCCGTCGCTTTCGAAGCCCTGGGCGTCTCCGCCACCCATCTGCGGGTTCACCGGCGCCGCCGGGACGGCCGGCGTCATCACACGCGACATCGGCGTCGTCGTGTCGCGCGCGTCGCGCTCGATGCCCTGGCCCGCCGGAACCACACTGGCGGCAGGCGCGGCCTCCGCCGCAGCCGGGGCCGATGCCGCTGATGGCGTCGAAGGAGGCTCCGCCAGCGTCACGACTGGCAGCGCGGGGGCTTCAGCCCTCGCGGGATGACGCGTGTCCGCACCGATCGACGTGGACGCGGCGGCTGACGCCGTCACCGGACGAAGTGCGTTCGCATCGGCAGACGTGACCGCGGGGGCTGAAGCCTCCGCGCTACGAACTGCCGAAGCCGAGGGCTCCGTCTTCACGCTCTCCGCTACGTCTGACATGACCGGCACGTCCGGCCGGATCGTGTTGCGCGGCTCAGCCGCGCGAATCTCACCGGCGGGCGCAGCCTGCGCCGGCGCCGTGATATCCGCCGTCGTCGCGTTCGGCGTCGCAGCGGCGTTCAGCATGGTCGCGGCTTCCTGCCTCGACCCGCCGCCGTTGTTCGACTGGTCCCCGATGACCGGCGGCAGCGCCGGCATCTCCAGCATTGGTGTGATCGTGAGCTCGATTGCGGGCTGCTGCGCCGTCGGCGCCACCAGCAACACGTCTGCGGAAATCTCCTCCGCCTCTTCGTCGGCGTCCCCGGCCGATTCGAGCTCCTCCTCCACCACTGCCTCCGGCGAGGTGGATTCTGCCGGCGGCTGCGGAGCGGGCTTCTCGACGGAGATGCCGCCGAGCAGCCACTCGACGAGCCTGAACTGGCCAACGCCCGGTGCAGGGGCGCCGTCGGCCGGCTCCGGCTGTTCCTCGATGAGCGAGGCCGCGAGCGCCTCGTCGAACGGCGCCGCCTCGCCTGACGGCGCCGCGGCGGGCGCAACCCCGGGCAGCGGCGCGGCCGCTGCCGGAACGGATGCGATCCACATGAGCGATTACCGCTTCAGGGACAGCGACTCGACCAGGAGCTCGTCCGAGGTCGTGATGGTCTTCGAGTTCGCCTGGTATCCGCGCTGCGCCAGGATCATGTTGGTGAACTCCTGGGCGATGTCGACGTTCGATCCTTCGAGCGCCGAACCGATCAGCGTGCCGCGCCCGCCGGCGCCGGCGATGCCGACGTTCGCGATGCCGGCGGCCTGGCTCTCGCCGTAGCGGCTGGAGCCGAGCTTCTGCAGGCCCTTCGGGTTGTTGAAGGTCGCGAGCGCGAGCTGCGCCACCGCGACGCTCTGGCCCGCGCCGAAGGTCGCCATGATCGTGCCGTCGGCCGTGATGCTGATGTTGTCGATCTGGCCGGGGGCCGAGCCGTTCTGGCTGATCGAGGAGTTGGTCGACGTGTCCGTATAGCCGGTGAGCGACGGCGTCCCGTTGGCATCGATGAGATCCCACGTGATCGGGTTCACCGTGGCGCCGTTGGTCCACGTGGCCGGTCCGGCCAGCGACACGTCGGCCGCCGGTGTCGTCATCACGCCGGACCCGTTGAAGGTGATGGTCCCGACGGGCCCGAGCCGGATCGTGCCCGCCGTGGTGCCGGCGGTGCCGGTTGCCTCCGTGCCCGGCACGGTGACCTCGTAGCTCCAGCTGTTGGCAGCCGTCTTCGTATAGGTGATCGTCGCCACGTGCGACTCTCCGAGCGAGTCGTAGAGCTGCACCGCGGCGGTGTGCGTGGCGCCGACCGCGGCGGCCGAATCCAGGTTGGTCTGCGTCCGCATCGACGTGGTGGCCACCGGCGCACGAAGCACGCCCGGCGGCACCGTGATGTCCGTGGTCGAGCCGGTCGTCACGATGGCGCCGGTCGTGGCGTTGACCGTCGTGTAGCCCTGGACGTACTGCCCGTCGGGCGTCACCAGCTTGCCCGTGCTGTCGAACGTGAAGTTGCCGGCGCGGGTATAGGAGGTGCCGCCCGTGCCGCGGACGACGAAGAAGCCGTTGCCCTGGATGGCAACGTTGGTTGCCTCACGCGTGTTCTCGATCGCACCCTGGCTGAACACGGGTGAGATGGCGCCGGTCGTGACGCCAAGGCCGACCTGCATCGGGTTCACGCTCCCTCCGCCCACCGTCTGGCTGACCAGGTCCTGGAACGTCACGGAGCTCGACTTGAAGCCGACCGTGTTGATGTTCGCGAGGTTGTTGCCGATCACGCTCAGATACGCGCCGTTCGCGTTGAGACCCGAAAGGCCGGCCGAAAAAGATCCAACTGCCATTGTGTATGCTCCCTTGTGCGGCGGCGTCCCTGCCGCCGCGAAGTAATCCCAACGCTGACTTGTAGCGGCATTCGTAGCGGCCGGCCTTCAGGCCGGCCCAGGCGGACCTGAAGGTCCGCCTCTACACAACACCGGTCAGCTCCGGTCTACGCCCCGCTCTTCTGCGTCGTCGCCGCCGTCTCGTCGAGCGGGACGCCGAGCGCGGTGCCGATCTTCTGCAGCGTCAGCTGCATCGCCGTCAGCTGCTCGAGCGAGCTGAACTGCGCGAGCTGGGCGATGAACTCGCCGTCAGCCTGCGGCTTGGTCGGATCCTGGTTCTGCAGCTGCGTGACGAGCAGTTGCAGGAACGCATCCTTGCCCAGGTCCTTCTGCTTCAACGATGAGGACGACGAGGTCGTCGCGCTGGTGGTCTGTCCGACCTGGTCGATAGCCACGTGTGCTCCTGTTATGTCTACGGTCTTCGGTCTACGGTCAAGTTTCCGTGCACAGCGCCGATTGACGTGTTGTCGCGTACCGGCGCGTCGCGAGCTCGTCGATCAGCTTGCGTTCTGTTGCGGCCTGTGCCGCCTCGTAGCTGGCGCGCGCCTTTTCACGGAACCGATCGAGCGCCTCGCGCCGCTGTTGTGCGCGCAGGCACGCGGCGGCGGCGCGCGTCACCGCCTCTTCCCGCGCCGCGAGCGTGGCGTTGTGTGCCTTGCGCTCGTGGCTCAGCCGTAGAATCCAAGACTGATACCACTGCAGAGCTGTGCAGGTCGTCGCGGTGCGGAGCGCCTCCGCTGCCTGCGTCCGCGCCGCCTCCAGGGCGGCGTTCGCCTGTTCAACGCGGACGCCCGCGGCGTCGCGATCTCCTTGTGCGCGTGCGAGTTCCCGCTGCGCCACCTCCAGTTCCCGGGTGCGGAGATCGAGGGCCGCCTGCGCCCGGAACCGGAATGCCACTACAGCGCTCCAAGTGACGCGACCGCGTCCGGAAAGCCGCTCAGCGTGTCGGACGCCTGGCAGAGGAACGCCTCGATCGCCTCACGCTTGCTGCGCGCCTCGTCGATGCGCGGGTTGCTGCCCTCGACGTAGGCGCCAACGCTCACCAGGTCCTCGCTGTCGCGGATGGCCGCCATCCATCCGCGCACGCGGGCGGCGCTCTGGCGGTGCTCCGCCTCGGTCACGTCCGGCATCGTCCGGCTGACGCTCTGGAGGATGTCGATCGGCGGGTAGTGAGAGCGCGACGCCAGGTCGCGCGAGAGCACGATGTGGCCGTCGAGAATCGACCGCACGGCGTCGGCAATCGGCTCGTTGTGGTCGTCACCGTCCACGAGCACGGTGTACATCGCTGTGATGCTGCCGCGATTGCGTACGGCACCCGCTCGCTCGAGCAGCGTGGGCAGAAGTGCGAAGACCGACGGCGGGTAACCCTTGGTCGTCGGCGGCTCGCCCGCGGCCAGGCCGACCTCGCGCTGCGCCATCGCGAAGCGCGTGACCGAGTCCATCAGCAGCAGGACGTTCAGCCCCTTGTCGCGAAAATACTCCGCGACCGTGGTCGCCGTGTAGGCGGCGCGCAGCCGGAGCAGCGGCGGATTGTCGGACGTGGAGACGACCACGACCGAACGCCGCAGCCCCTCGTCGCCGAGGTCGTGCTCGATGAACCCGCGCACCTCGCGGCCGCGCTCGCCGACGAGGGCGAGCACGATCACGTCCGCGGCGGTGCCGCGCGTGAGCATGCCCATGAGCGTGCTCTTGCCGACGCCGGATCCTCCGAACAGGCCAATACGCTGGCCGCGGCCGCACGTGAGCATCCCGTCGATGGCCCGCACGCCGGTCGGCAGCGGCTGGCTGACGGGATCGCGCGCCATCGGATTGAGCGGCGGCGGATGGAGCGGATAGTGCTCGGCGGCGCGAATCGGCGGTCCGCCATCGAGCGGGCGGCCAAGCGCGTCGATAACCCGGCCGAGCATCGATTCGCCGACGCCCACCGACAGCGCGCCGGCGCGAGCGACGATGCGGTCACCGACACGCACGCCGACGGTGTCGCCGAGCGGCACGGACAACACGATGGAGTCGCGGAAGCCGACCACCTGGACGGGCAGCGACTCGGCGCCGGACTGACCGAGGACCTGGCACATCGATCCCACGCTGACGCGCGGACCCGTCGACTCGATCAGCAGCCCGACGGTGCGCACGACACGGCCGTGCGGCGGCGTGGTATCGATGTGCGCCAGCCGATCGATGTACGGCTGGAGCGAGAATCCCTCAGACATCTGTGTTTTTCATCAGCTGACGGGTGCCAGCGACTTCCGCCTGAAGGCGGAAGCCACGGTGTCGCGTGGCTTCCGGCTTTGGCCGGAAGAACTGCCCGCTGCCGGCTGCCCGCTGCCGGCTACTGTTCGAGCGAGCGCGGGACACCCGCTCCCTCGTCCTCGCCGAGCAGCGCGCGGGCGATTTCCTGCAGCTGCGCGTCAACCCCGGCGTCGAGGATTCCCATGTCGGACTCGATGCGGCAGCCGCCGCGGCTCAGGTGCGCGTCGGCCAGGATCATCACGTTACTGCCGGCGAGCTGGGCGACGCGCGCCGCGCCGGCCGCTTCGTAATCGTCCGGGTGGAGGCGGACCTTCACCTGCGCGGTCTCGCCAAGCCGCTCCATGGCGACGCGCGCCATCGCCATGAGCAGATCGGGGTCGAGCGAGACCTCGCGCTGGACGACACGCCGCGCGATCGCCATCGCGAGCCGCACCATCTGGCGTTCCGTCTGGTAGATCATCTGGGCGCGCACCTGGGTCAGCTCCTCGAGCGTCTGCATCAGGCGATGCAGCATCATCTCGCCGCGCTGGCCTGCGGCCTCGCCGCCGGCGAGCTCACCCTGCGCAAAGCCTTTGGCGAACGCCTCGCGCTCGAGCGCCGCCAAATGCGCGTCGCGCATGGCCCTGCTGTCGACGGCCGCGTCGTACGACGGCTCCTGCGGGACCGACGGCGCGGCGCCGCCCCAGTGGAACGGCGTGACCATCGCCGCCGGATTGACCCGGCGCGCCCTAGATGACATAGGCCTCTCCGGCCGCGGCGCCCGTCACGATGACGCCTTCCTCCTCGAGCTTGCGCGCGATGGCGACGACGTCCTGCTGCGCCTTCTCGACGTCGCGCAGGCGCACGGCGCCGAGGACTTCCATCTCTTCCTTGAGCATGTCCGCCGCGCGCTTCGACATGTTGTTGAAGAACCGCGTGCGGATGTCCTCGCTCGCGCCCTTGAGCGCGAGCGTCAGGCCCTTCTTGTCGGCGCGCTGCACGATTTCGCGGATGCCGGTGTCGTCCACACCCGCCAGGTCGTCGAAGACGAACATCAGGTTGCGAATCGACACGGCCAGGTCGGGCCGGCGCGTTTCGATCGACTCGAGCACCGGCGCGCTGACCGTCCGTTCCAGCCGGTTGAACAGCTCCGCGACGGCGCGCACGCCGCCGTGCTGCTCGCGGCTCGGACCGCCCAGCGTGCTGAGGCGCTGCTCGATGACCGTCGAGATGCGCGACACGACGTCGGGCGCGATATCGTCGAGCACCGCCATGCGCGTCACCACATCCACCCGCAGCTCGTCCGGCAGCAGGGTGATCAGCTCAGCGGCGCTGCCCGGGTTCAGGTGCGCCAGGATGAGCGCGATGGTCTGCGGGTGCTCGCCGAGGATGAACTTCGACAGCTGTTCGGGGTCGGCCTTCTCGAGCGATACGAAGCCGGCCGTCGAGGTCATCGACCGCAGGATGCGGTCCATGACGCGTTGCGCCGACTGCTCGCCGAGCGTGCGGACGAGAAGCCGCCGGGCGTTGTTGAGATCGCCCTTGGTGACGAACTCGGCGGCCACCAGCGTGTGGTGAAACTCTTCGAGGACCTTCTCGCTCGTATCCTGCGGGATCGAGCCGAGGACCGACATCTCGCGCGCGAGCCGCTCGATCTCCTCTTCCGACAGGTAGCGGAAGACTTCGGTCGTCGCGTCTTCGCCGAGCAGCAAGGTCACGATCGCTGCCTTGCGAATGCCGGATAGGACGGTTTGGGTTTGTACAGCGGGCATGTCAGCGTTCCGTGTCGGCGATCCACTGCCGCAGCAGCTTCGCCACGTTTTCCGGCTCGTTGATGGTCACCGAGCTGACGCGCCGCGTCAGCACCGGCAGCCGTCTGGCCTCGGCATACTGCGCCGTGACGGCGTTCAACTCTTCGTCAATGTCGTTTTCGAGCTCCGCAACCGTCTTCGGTCCCGTGGCCGTCGCCAGCGCCAGCGCCGGCACAGCGGCGGCGGCCACCGCCAGTTCCTTCTGTGCCGCGCCGGCCCCGGCCCTGCGCATCAGCGGGCGCACGAAGACGAGCAGCGCGAGGCCGCCGATGAGCGCGACCGCGGCGATGCGGCTGCCCTCCCAGATCTGCGGGCTGTACTTCTCGAGCATGCTCGGCGGCGGGCCCTGTTCGACGACCGGCTCGTCAAAGGAGACGTTCTCGACCGTCAGGTGATCGCCACGATCGGTCTCCAGGCCCACGGCCGCGGCGACGAGCGCCTGGATTTTCTGCAACTCCTCGGGCGTGCGCGGCTTGCGGACGATCTGCGTCGACCCGTCTGCGTTCTGTTTCGTCGCCTGGTCGTCGTCGAGAATCACGGCCACGGACAGGCGTTCGACGTCGCCGCGCGGCTGGATGACGTGCCGCGTCGTCCGGCTGACTTCGAAGTTCGTGGTCTCGGAACTGCGCGACGAGTTCGGCCCGGCGATCGCCTGCTGCGGCGGCGCGGGTGCATCCGGGTTGACCGGCGCGTTGCCGCGCGCGCCAGCGACGGCGGCCACGCCCGTGCCGATCGCCTGGTCGGCGCTCGCCTGCCGGCTGCGCACGACGGTGTTCGGATCCCAGCGCTCTTCGGTCTCCTCGAGCGACTGCGCATCGAGCTTGATCGCCACGTTGACGCGAACGCGGTCAGGGCCCACGACCGGCTCGAGCAGCGCCACGACGCGGGCGGACATTTCGCGCTCGAGCCGCTGCTGCCGTTCCATGTGCGCGGCGCCGAGCGGATCGCTGTCGCCCTCCTGCGGACGCGCGAGCGGCCGGCCATAGCTGTCGAGAATCACGACCGATTCCGGCCGCAGCCCCTCGACGCTGGACGCAACGAGGTTGCCGATTCCGGCGATGGTGGCGGCCGACGGCGGCCGCGACCCGCGCAGCTTCAACACGACCGACGCCTTCGCCGGACGCGGCTCGCCGAAGAGCGAGTCCTTGCCCATGGCGATGTGCACGCGCGCGTTCGACACCTCCGAGATGGTGCCGATCGTGCGCGCAATCTCCCCCTCGAGCGCGCGGCGGTAGTTCACCTGCTCCAGGAACTGGGTGGCGCCGAACTGGGTGCGATCGAAGATCTCGAAGCCGACGCGGCCGGAGGCCGGCAGGCTCTCGGCCGACAGCTCGAGCCGCAACTCGTCGACGCGCCCCTGCGGCACGCGGATGCCGCGGCCTCCGTCATCGAGCCTGTACGGAATGTCTTGCGCCTTCAGGCGGGTGACCACCTGCTGCATCGATTCCGCGTCCATGTCCGAGTACATGAGCACATAGGTCGGCGCGTTCAGCCACCAGGCCGAACCGGCGACGATGCCGACCACCAGCACGAACGTGCCGGCCAGCGTGACGAGCTGGCTGGTGCTGAACGCGGAAGCCAGCGTGCGGAGGCGCGAAAGCAGTGTCTGCGGATCCACGTGTGTTGTTCCCTTTGTGAGCCGGCAGCCGGCAGCGGCACTTCTTGCGGCTGAAGCCGGAAGCCACAGGTGTGGCTTCCGCCTTCAGGCGGAAGGACTGCCCGCTGCCAGCTAGACGGGCATCCGCATGATGTCCTGGTAGGCCTGGACCAGCTTGTTCCGGATCTGGACCGTGAGCTGGAACGTCTGCTCCGCCTTCGTCAGCGCCAGCATCGCCTCGTGAACGTCGACCGACTTGTCGATCATCCCGTTGATCGCGACGTTCGCCTCGGCAGCGGTGTCTTCCACGTGTTCCACGAGCTGTCCGAGCTTCTCCGCGAATGCGCCCGCATCCGCGCCGCCGGTGACGGCTGCCTTCGCGCCGCGCGTGACTGCGCTGCCCGCGCCGCTCCTGGTTCCGAGAACTTCAATGGGCACGACTACCTCCCGAGCTCGAGGGCCTTGGCGACCATCTCGCGGATCATCCCGATCGCCGCGAGATTCGCCTGATACGCGCGTGCGGCGCCGAGCATGTCCACCATCTCCTCGGAGGCGTCCACGTTCGGCAACGACACGAAACCCTCGGCGTCGGCGTCGGGATGCGACGGTTCATACCGCCTGCGGAACGGCGCCTGGTCCTCGACGATGCCGGCGACCTTCACGCCGGTGGCGCTGGCCTTGCCGAGCGCGGCATCGAAGCTGGCGACCGGGTCGGCGGTCAGCAGCACGTCGCGGCGGCGGTACGGCTGCCCGTCGGCGCTGCGCGTGGAGTCGGCGTTGGCCATGTTCGACACCGCCACTTCGATGCGCGCGCGCTCGACGTTGAGCGCGCTGGCGCTGGCCGTGATGGCGGCGCTCAGCGTCGACATCGCTATTTGCCCTCGTTGATGGCGTAGCGGACCAGGCGGAACTTCGCGGCCAGCGCGGTCTGCGCGGCGGAGAAGTCGCCGGCGGCGCGGCCCATCGACAGCAGCTCGCGATCGAGCTGCACGGTGTTGCCGTCGCGGCGCGCGGGAAGCCCCTCGATTTCCTTCTCCGTGATGTCCACGGCCGGCGAGGCTGCCGCCGGGCGCGCGTTCGGAAACGTGGAATTCGCCGGCGCCAGTTTGCTCTTGAGGGCGTCCGCGAAGGTGACTTCCTTGGCCTTGTAGCCTGGCGTGTCGATGTTGGCGAGGTTGCCCGCCGACGCGACCTGTTTGGCCACGGCAATAGTCATCTGGCGACGCAGAGCGTCGATCACGGACGAATCACTGATACTGCTCAAGGGTGCCTCCAGCTGCCGCACTCGCTGCCGATTACTCGAGAGCGGCAGGACTGAGACATCTTCCAAGGCCAGAACGACGGGGCGCCTTGGAAGCTGTCTTAGGCGTGGCCGCCGCGGCGGCCACGCATCTAGTAACGAAGGTCCGCCACCATCGACGCTTCCATCACGCGTCGGTTCGAGGCGGAGCTTCGTTACTCCACGAGGCAAGACGGATGCCTGAGCTGACGCCTGACGCCATGTGTAGGAATTCTTACGCGTTATGAAGAAATTGGTGGGAATGCCTCGACGCCGGGGCGTCGGCGATCCGATGGGCCGACAGGTGAACGACGGGAAGCCGGCAATCGGGAGTCGGCAGCGGGCAGCCGGCAGCAGGCAGCAAGCCGGCAGCAATTGCGTGCAGCTGCCAGCTTCTGCCAGCTGCCCGCTGCCGGCTGCCAGCTAGTCCCCTAGCGAGGTGTAATCGCCGCGCGCAGCAGCTGCTCCATCCGCGCCAGACGTTCTTCCATCGTGCCAACGCGATTGGCGATATCGGGCGACTGGGCCTGCGGCGCCGGGGGCGCCGTGGGTCGGGCTGCCGGCGCTGCCGGGGCAGCAGGCGGCGTCGGCAACACGGCGGAACGGAGTGCGGTCGACGGCGGCGCGTACGACGTGGGACCGGGCGTGGGCGCGCCGCCCTTGCCCTGCAGACGCCGCCGCAGGTCGCGGTTTTCACGCTCGAGCCCGATGCGATCCTTGATGCGCGCCAGCATCACGTCGAGCTGACCGAGCGAGAATGGCTTGGCCAGATAGTCGTAAGCGCCCTCGCGGACGGCGCGCAGGGCGCTGTCCAGCGTGGCGTAGCCCGTGATCATCACGACGTAGCAGTCGCGGTTCACGCCTTTCGCGGCCTTGAGCACCTCGAATCCGTCGGCACCGGGCATGTTGATATCGGTCAGGATGATCGTGAAGCGCGTCGGATTCCGCTCGAGGGCGGTCATCGCCGCTCGGCCGTCGGGAGCCACCGTCACCGCGAGGCTGCGGCTGCGGCAGAATTGCTCGAGGATCTCCCGGGTGGATAGCTCGTCGTCCACCAGGAGGACTTCGAGCGCTTCTTCAGATGGCAGCTGTGGCATATTAATTACGGAAAACCGTATGTCGGCTTTCGTCCGCAAGGATCCAATCGTCACAAAAAACCGAGAACTTTAATCGGATACCGCTAAAGATCCAGGCCGATGGTGTCGATAGTCCGGCACGTGGACGGTAAGCCGACAAGATCATGACTCAAAACCGACAGCCCTCTGTTCTGGTCGTTGAAGACGACGTCGATCTGCGACGCACGGTCAGCGATTCGCTCGAAGCTGCCGGCTTTGCCGCGGCGCAGTCGGCCGACGCCATGGACGCGATCGAGCGCCTCAAGGCGTTCGCCTACGACGCGATCGTCATCGATCTGCACCTGCCCGACGCCAGCGGCATGGAGGTGCTCGACGAGGCGATCACGCGCTACCCCGAAATCCGCGCCGTCGTCGTGACCGGGTTCGGCGGCGTGTCGGAAGCGGTGACCGCGATGAAGCGCGGCGCCATCGACTTCCTGATCAAGCCGTTCCAGCTGCAACAGCTCTCCCGCGTGCTGCAGGCGTCGATCGATCAGCAGCGCCTCAAGGAGGAGAACGCCGAGCTGCGGGCGCAGCTGCGCGACCGCTTCCGCTTTGACAACATCATCGGCCGCGACAGCACGATGCAGCAGCTCTTCTCGACGCTCGAGCTGATTGCACCCATGAACAGTACTGTGCTGATTCATGGCGAAACGGGCACCGGCAAGGAGCTCATC
The DNA here is from genome assembly GCA_036521515.1 of Vicinamibacterales bacterium. Lineage (GTDB taxonomy): Bacteria > Acidobacteriota > Vicinamibacteria > Vicinamibacterales > UBA2999 > Gp6-AA40. The sequence goes on along the minus strand of DATDHP010000070.1, from coordinate 924 downwards.
GCGCGCACGATCCACCATCATTCGCCGCGGGCCGATCAGAAATTCGTGGCGTTCAACTCCGCCGCCATTCCCGAAGGCCTGGCCGAGGCGGAGCTCTTCGGACACGTGAAGGGCGCATTCACCGGCGCGGTGCAGGCGCGCGTCGGCCGCTTCGAGCTGGCCCACCGCGGCACCTTGTTCATCGACGAAGTCGCCTCCATGTCGTTGCCGCTGCAGGCGAAGCTGCTGCGCGCGCTGCAGGAGCGCGAGGTCGAGCGCGTCGGCGATTCCAAGCCGATGAAGCTCGACATCCGCATCGTCGCCGCGACCAATAGCGACTTGCGGCAAATGGTGAAGGAAGGCTCGTTCCGCGAGGACCTGTTCTACCGGCTGAACGTGATTCCGGTGCGGCTGCCACCGCTGCGCGCCCGCCGCGAGGACATCCCGCTCCTGGCGCAGCACTTCATCAAGAAATCCTGCCAGGACAACGGCGTGGCCCTGAAGCCGATCACGCAGGAAGCGCTGCGCGTGCTGATGGCCTACGAATGGCCCGGCAACATCCGCCAGTTCGAGAACGCGATCGAGCACGCCATCGCGATGAGCCTGACGACGAGCGAGATCGGGCCCGACGCGCTCCCCGAAGAAGTCCGGACGCGCTCCGGACCCGCGGTCGTCCCGACGGTGTCGATTCCCGACGAGGGGATCAACTTCACCTCGGTGGTGTCACAGCTCGAGCGCGAGCTCATCCTGCGCTGCCTGGAAAAGACCGGCGGCAACAAGCGCCAGGCGGCACGCCTGCTCAACCTGAGCCGCACCACGTTCATCGACAAGCTGCAGCGCCTGAACGTCGACAACGTGGCGCAGACGGCGTGATCGGGAACCGGATGACGATCAGGAGATAGGAGATAGGAGATAGAGTGCCATCTATCTTTCTCCCATCTCCTT